>JBIKLM010000369.1:0-4558 GCA_044359835.1 Planctomycetota bacterium | reverse complement strand
TGGGGCGTGCTGCGCCAGACGGTCCACACCTCGAGCCTCGGCCCGCAGGTTTCCCTGGATGCGATGAGCGTGCACCAGGAGGTCGTCGAGGATCCGCGCGCCCAGGCGCCTGAGGACGAGCTGCTGCATACCGACGCCCTGGGCAAACTGGCGGAGCTGCTGGGGGAGATGGACGAGCGCGAGGCCACCATCCTGCGCCTGCGCTACGGTCTCGAGCCCGGCAGCGAGCCGATGACGCTCAAGGAGATCGGTCGCCAGGTGGGTCTGACGCGCGAACGGGTCCGCCAGATCGAACGCGACGTCCTGCGCCGGCTCCAGCGCATCATCGACGGCGAAACCGGCGGAGAGGCCGCCTGATCCCCGGCGCTCCCTGGAAAAACGGGGCGCCTTGGTCCAGACTGCCTTCGTCCCCGATACCCCCGAGAGCCCATGAAGATCCGCGTCGAATACTGCGTCCGCTGAAACTACCTGCCTCAGGCGACCGGTCTGGCCGCCGAAATCAAGCAGGCCTTCCAGAACGAACCCGTCGAAGTCGAGCTGAAACCCGGTGCCGCGGGGGCCTTCGAGGTCTTCAAGGACGGCCACCAGGTTTTCTCCAAGCTCGAGCAACGACGCTTCCCGGCCTACCAAGAGGTGCCGAAGCTGCTGCTGAACTGACCCGAGCGGCGGTCGAACCGATCGACTGGGCCTGCGGCCTGGGTACCGCCCGAGCCGCAGGCCCAGCTGCTTTGGTTCCTTGGCGGTCAACCCCGGACCCCGACGTGGCCCGTCCAGCCCCGAAGGTTGGCGCGCGGGCCCCAACAGGAGCAGGCCAGCCGGGCAAGCGCCCCTGGGCCAACCCACTTGGCCAGGTTGAGGGGTACATCGCGGCGCTGACTTTGTGCAAGCTCTGACGCTGCCGTGATCCCCGCGCCCCACACCGCTCCCGCAGACTCCGATCCCGTGCTCACGCACCGGGGCCGGGTCGGCACCGCCTTGTACGTGCATTTTCCGTTTTGTGCGGCTAAGTGCACCTACTGCGATTTCTTCTCGCTGCCCGCGGCGGGGCAGGACCTGGTCGGTGCCTTGGCCGCGCTGACGGAGGAGACTCTGCGGCGCGCCCCCGAACGGCCGAGCACGGTCTTCTTGGGCGGTGGCACGCCGAGCCTCTATCCCGCCCGCGATCTGGCGCTGTTCCTTGATCGCCTCGACGATCGCACGGGCTTTCGCGCTTCGGCCCGCGAGGTGACCATCGAGTGCAACCCCGAGAGCCTCGACGAGTCCAAGGTCGAGGCGCTGCTGCGCGCGGGGATCACGCGCTTTTCGATCGGCGTGCAGAGCCTGCGGCCTGAGGTGCTGAGCTGGTTCGGCCGCGTGCATTCCGCAGACCAGGGCCTCAAGGCCGTGCAAGCGGCCCAGCGCGCCGGCGCCCGCCGGGTCAGCGCGGACCTGATCTACGCCTTTCCGGGCCAGAGCGCGTCGCTCTGGCGCGCCGACCTGGACGCGGTGCTGGCTCTCGGCCTCGAACACCTCTCCGCCTACAACCTGACTTACGAAGAGGGCACCCTGCTGCACCGCCAGCTCCAGCAGGGCCGCAGCGCGCCGCTCGACGAGGAGCTCGAGCTCGAGCTGTTCGAACTGACCCAACAGCGCTGCCGCGCCCACGGGCTCGAAGCCTACGAGATCTCCAACTACGCCCGCCCCGGCGCCGAAAGCCTGCACAACGGCATCTACTGGGCCAATCTCGATTATGTCGGCGTGGGCCCATCGGCGGTCAGCCGAGTGGAGGGCGCGCGCTTCGGCAACCCCCGCTCCCTGGGGGCTTGGCGCGCCGCGATCGAAGCCGGGCGCCCGGGGGCCGGTTGGCTCGAGCGCCCCAGCGAGCTCCAGCGTCTCGGGGAGAGCTGGTGGCTCGGCTTGCGCCGCCGCGCCGGCGTCGAGCCCGGCGAAGCCGCCGCCGCGGCGGCGGTGTCCCTGGCTTCACCGGCCGCCCTCCTGGCCGAGGCGCGGGCCGAGAGCCTGGTTCAACAGGGCTTGCTCGAGCGCTCGACGGGGCGCTGGCGCCTGACCCCGCGGGGCTGGCCCTTGGCCGACGCCGTGGCCCGGCGCTTCCTGGATCTGTCCGTCGATTGACAGGCGGGAAGAGCTCGCCTTGGGCTGCGCCTTAGCTCTCAGAGCAGCCCGTCGAATCGCCTTTGGGCTCCCATCCGCCATCCGCCATCCGCAGGCCGCACCGGCCGGGATCGTCGCGGCGCGCCGATCCCCGCCCCGGATTCGCCCTGCGCGGAACTTGGTCCGCGGGCTTTATGCGCGGCTGTCGTAGGCGGGCAGGGCGTGGCCTTCGGCCCGCGCCGCATGGCACCAGCGCATCATCGGCTCGAAGGCCATGATCGTGCGGCAATACTCGGCTACGGCGCCGCTGGTCGGCACCGAGTAGGTCACGAAACGGGAGACCACCGGGGCGTAGTAGGCATCCGCCAGGCTCGGGCGTCCGAGCAGGAATGCACCGCCCTGGCCGTAGCGCCGCCGGCTTTCGCTCCAGATCTCGCCGATGCGCTGGATGTCGGCCAGCACGGCCGGCGCGCGCTCGCGCCACGGGCGCTGCAGGCGGATGTTCATCGGCAGGTCCTGGCGCAGCTCGGCGAAGCCCGAGTGCATCTCCGCGCAGATCGAGCGGCCGAAGGCGCGGGCGGCCCGGTCGCTGGGCCACAGGCCGGCCTGGGGGGCCAGCTCGGCCAGGTATTCGCCGATGGCCAGGCTGTCCCACACGGTCAGGTCCCCGTGCTTCAGCACCGGGACCTTGCCGGTGGGGGAGTGACGCCGACGCTGCAGCCGATCGGGGTCCTCGTCGAAGTGCAGCTGCACCTCTTCGAAAGGCAGGCCGGAAAGCACCGCCGCCAGCCAGGCGCGCAGCGACCAGCTCGAGTAGTTCTTGGATCCGATGACGAGTTGCATGGGCGGGGGCTCGGGGCTGCGGGGGAGGCGCCGAGACTATCCTGGGGGCGTCCCAAGCCCCACAACCATGCGCCGACTCCTCTGGCTGCCCCTGCTGCTCCTCCCCAGCGCTTGCGCCGACAAGCTCGCCCCGGCGGGTCCGCCCGCCGGCCCCCTGGCCCAGGCGGACCCCGCCTCGTCCGCGGAACCCGGCTCCAACCTCGCCGGGCTGCGCACCCACTGCCAAAGCCTCGCCGCCCGGCCCGAGCACGATGCGGGCCAGGTCACCGTGCAGCACCTGCTGGTCTCCTTCGCCGGCAAGGTGCCGAGCGCACGCCGGACGCGCCAGCAGGCCGAGGAGCTGACCGCCGAGCTGTGGACCAAGATCCAGGCCGGCGGGGACTTCGACGCGCTGGTCAAGAAGTACACCGACGACTCCTACCCCGGGCGCTATTCGATGACCAACGGGGCGCCCTCCGCGGGCGTCTATCCCCGGCGCCAGATGGCCGCCGCGTTCGGGGACGTGGGCTGGCGCCTCGCGGTGGGGGAGTTCGGGGTGGCGCCCTTCGACCCCTCGAGCAGCCCCTTCGGTTGGCACATCATCAAGCGCATCGAATGAAGCCCGGGGCGGTCCGTAACGCCGCGGGGCCCGCGCGCGGAAGCCGCGCACCGACCCGATGCCGCCGGCCCTGACCCGCTCACGGACCCGCGAGCTCCTGCTCGCCGAAGCTCCGGCCGGCCGCGGACCGGAGCTGGGGCGTTTCGCGCAACTGCTGTTCGACACGCTGCATTTCGAGTATCGCGACCAGCAGGAGCGCCTCAAGGAGCTTCACGCCCAGGCCACGGAGCCGGGCGGCTCCGATCCCCAGGCGGCCGAGCGGCTGTCCCTCGAACTGCAGCGCTTGCTGGCCCAGGGCCACTATCGCCGCATCGAAGCGCGCGAGCTCGAGCGCGCCCTGCAGGTGGAAGCGGTGTTCCGCGTGCGCTTGCATGTGCGCTTCGAGGACTTCGCGGAATTGGCCCTTTTCGCCCGGGGCTCGCGCCGCAACCAGGAGATCGGCAGCGATTGGTTCGGGCTGCGGCGGCGTCCGATCGAGGTCGAGTACTACGAGCGCGTGGCGCTGTTCGCGCGCGTCGGCGCCGCCCAACTGCGCGCCGATCCCCACGCACGTGCCGTGCAGCTCAAGCTGTTCGAGAACATCCCCGCGGCGGACATCGAGATGCTGCTGCCCAACACGGCCGTGGGCATGCGTCCGATCGACCACGCGGTGATCCTGGTGCCGGCCCTGCTGGGTGGCGTCGGTGCCGTGGTGAAACTGGGCGCTTCCCTGGCTCTGCTGTGGTTCCTGCTGCTGTTCTGGCTCGGACTGCGCGATCAGCCACCCAGCCGCATCGATCGCGCGGCGATGATGGCCTGCGGGGTCGGCATCTTCGCTTTCGGATCGCATGTCCTGCGGCAGATCGGCCGCTTTCGCCAGCGCAAAGCGGAATTCATGCAGGCCCTCTCGGAAAACCTTTATTTCAAGAACCTCGACAACGACGCGGGCGTGTTCCATCGCCTGGCGGACGAAGCCGAGGAGGCCGAGTGCAAGGAGGCTCTGCTGGTGTATGCGCTGCTCGAACGCAGCGAGCGGGGCCTGTCCGA
>JBIKLM010000059.1:0-13906 GCA_044359835.1 Planctomycetota bacterium | reverse complement strand
CGAATTCTTCGCCCAGCACCGCCCGGGCCGCGGCGCCCAGGGCCGCCTGTTCGCGCTCTTCCCCGGCCGCCCGCGGCGCCGCCGCCAGGGCCTCCGGGTCGAGCTCGTACTGCACCACGAGGTCCTCGAACCAAAACTCCGAACCATCCGAGGAGCGCACGCTGAGCAGCGGCTGGCGCAGCGCGCCCTCGTACGAGTCGCCCTCGAGGCGCAGCTGCCGGGAGTCCTTACCGAAGCGCTCGAAGCGCTCGAGCCGGGGCAGGACCAGGTGCCAGCCCGGTTCCCGCACCAGCTCGCTCTGGCCGCCCAGCATCGACCAGGACAGGGCCACCTCGCTGGGCTCGAGTTCGACCCACAGGGGCCTGGGATCGCTCCGGGCGATCAGGAACACGGTCAGGCCCGCGGCGCTGGGCAGGCGCCAGAACCAGCGCAGCGGGTGCTTCGATCGATCGGGTCGGGGGGCGTCCATGGGGGGCTCTGATTGCGTGGGGACGGCGAACGGTGTGCGCCGCCTCGCGGGTCGGGATCCCGGCCGCCTGGGCAAGCCCCGTGCCGTGCGCGGCCCGCCGCCTCGCGGGAAGGCCTGCGCCCGCCCGCGTGCTCCCGGGAGGTCAGCGGTCCTCTCCAAAGGGCAGTCCGGTTCAAGGCTGCTCCGCCGCTCGGCTCCGGAGCTTGGGCGCGGGGCGGCCGCTGGTCACACTGCCGTGCATGTGCAGCGCTCCGTCCGTCGCGCCGACCGCCCCCCGGGCGCGGCGCGCCTTGTCCCTGGCTCTGTGGCTCTGGCTGCTGCCGGCAGCAGCGGCCCAAACGGGCGCAGCGCCGCGCGGTTTCGATCCGCTCGCCGAGGCGCTGGACGAGGTCGCGCGGGCCCACGAGAGCGGCCAGCACGAGCTGGCCCTCGAGGCCCTCGGGCGCGCGCTGCGCGAGGTCCCGGAGGGCTACGACGCCGAGCTGCTGCTCTGGGAGGCGCGCCTTGCGGCGGCCACCGGCCGGTTCGAGACGGCTCTGGCGGCCTTCGAGCGCCTGTCCTCGATCCAGCGTGGGCGCAGCCCCGCGGTGCGCCTCGAGCACGCGCGCACGCTGCGCGCCGCGGGCCGGGCGCTCGACGCGGCGGCCCTGCTCGAGACCCTGCTCGACAACTACCCGCGCTGCGGGCCGGCGCGGCTCGAGCTGGCCGACCTGCTGTTCTTCGAGGGCCAGTTGCCGCGCGCGGAGCAGGAGCTCGAGAAGCTGCTGGCCCAAGCTCCGGAGCTGCCCCAGGGGCTGGTGCTGAAGGCGCGTTTGCTGGCCCGCCGAGGCGAGGAGGAAGGGGCCTTGGCGCTGCTGCGCAGCCATCTCGATCGGGACGATTCCGCGCGCTCCCTGCGCGCCGAGCTGGTCGAGCGGCTGCTCGCGGCCGGGCGCGCCCGCGAGGCCTGGCTCGAGTCGAAACCGCTGCTGGCCGGAGAGCCGCGCGCGCGCTTGCTCGAGCTGGCCGGCGCGGCTGCCATCGCCGCCGGGGAGCCCCTCGACGCCCTGGCGGCCTACAGCCGGGCCCTGGCCCGCGATCCGGCCCGCGAGAGCGCCCTCGACGGCCTGGCCTACCTGTTCGAGCGCGCCCCCGACGTGGCCGACGCGATCGCGCTGTCCCGAGCCCAGGCCCGGCCGGAGGACCCTCGCGCCTGGCAGCGGGTCCTGCGCGGGCGGGTCGACGCCGGCCGCGGGGCCGAGGCCTTCGCCCTGTACGAGACGCTCTCCGAGGCGCTGCGCGCCGACCCGGAGCTGCGCCTCGAGGCGGTCGCGGCCCTGCGCCGGGCGGGGCGGCTGGCGGAGGGCCTGGCCCTGGTCGCCGACCTGTGCCCCGATCCCTCCACGGCCACGCCGTTCGGTCCGCGGGCCTGGTACGAGCGCGGGCTGCTCGAGTTCGAGCGCCTGGACCTGGCCGCGGCCGAGCGCTGCTTCGAGCGCGCGGCCTTCGGCCCGCTCGAGGCCGAGGCGCTCTACAACCGCGGGCTGCTGCAGCTGCGCGGTCAGCGCTACGCCGAGGCCGCGCGCTCCCTGGAGGCTGCGCTGACCAAGCGCCGCGACCTCAGCGCCGCCTGGCTCGAACTCGGCCACATCCAGCGCCTGTACCTCGGCGATCGGGCCCGGGCCGAGGCCAGCTACCGCGTCTATCTCGAGCTGGTCGGCCGCGACGCCGAGATCGAGGCCCTGCTGGAGGGAGCCCGCTGATGGACTGGTTCCTGCGCGGCGGCCCGGTCATGTGGCCCCTGTTGTTGCTCTCGATCGCCAGCCTGACGGTGCTGATCGAACGCCTGTGGTTCCTGAGGCGCCAGCGCGAGCTCTCGCCGCGCGCGGCGCTCGAGGACCAGCTGCGGCGCCTGGCCCTGGAGCAGCGCGACCTGGCGGCCATCGAGGCCGCGATCCTGGCCGAACAGCGCCGCATCGAGCGCGGGCTGGCGCTGCTCGACACGACCATCACCGCGGCCCCGATGCTGGGCATCCTCGGCACGGTGCTGGGCATCATCGATTCGTTCTCGCGCCTGACCGCGGAGGTCGGCGGCGATCCCCTGGCGGTCAGCGGCGGCGTGGCCGAGGCGCTGATCACCACCGCGACCGGCCTGGTGATCGCCCTGGGCGCCCTCTTGCCCTACAACTGGCTGCGCAGCCGCGTCGAAGACCGACTCGCAGACCTCGAGCGCGAGGGTCGACGGCTGGTCTCGCGGGCCGGCTGAACGCCCATGGGACCCCGGCGCTTCCACACCCGCCTGCCGCGCGCGCGCATCGAGCTGCTGCCGCTGCTCGACGTGATCTTCCTGCTGCTGGCGGTGTTGCTGCTCTCGGCGGCGCGCCTGGTGCGCAGCTACGCGCTGCCGGTCGAGCTGCCGCGCGCCAGCAGCGGCGTGAGCGAATCCCCGCGGGCCCTGCTGCTGCTTTCGGTCTTGCCCGACGGCGGCTACGCCCTGGCCGGCGAGCCGCGGCCCCTGGCCGAGATCGAAAGCCTGGTGGCCGAACGCCTCGCCGCGGATCCCGAGCTGGCGCTGCTGGTGCAAGCGGCGGCCGCCGCTCAGCACCGCGCCGTGGCCGGGCTGCTCGACCGCCTGCGCGCCGTCGGGGCCGGGCGGGTGCTGCTGCTGGCCCAGCCCGAGGGCGAGCCGGGGCCCTGAGCCCCCTGGACATGGAGCGCGCTTTCCAATCCCCGGGCTGGCGGACGCCGACCGCGATCGCGGCCGGGCTGCACGCGGCCGTGGTGCTGACCGGCGTCTGGCCGACGGCCGCCGGGCCTGCCGCGGCGCCGGAGGAGCCCCGCTCCCTGCGGCCGCTCGAATTGACCGCCCTGGATCCGCTGCAGAGCGCCCGCCTGCTGTCGAGCGTCGGCGGCGCCTCTCGCCCCGGGCTCGCCGAGGCCCCGCGGGCGGCGGGCACGGGACCGCGCCTGGCGCCCGAAGCCGCGCCCCTCGAGCCCCTGGCGGCCCGGCGCCCGGCCTGGACGCTGCCCGAGGGGGGCCGCGCGGCGCCCCCCGCGCGGCTGCTCGAGGCCCGCGGCGAGCAAGCCCGCGAGCACAGCCGCCTCGAGCGTCTGCGGCCGCCGCCGCGCTCCCTGGCGGAGCTGCTCGGGGCCGCGCCCCTGCCGGCCCCCGAAGCGGCCAGCGCGCCCTCCGAGCTCCCCGGGCAGCCGCTGCCGATCCTGCTCGAAGGGCGGGCCCTGGATGGCTTGACGCTGTATCGCGAGCAGCCCTGGATCGGCCCCGAGCTCCAGCAGTCCGGCCTGGCCGGGGTGGCTCTGGTCGAGTTCGCCGTCGATCCGGAGGGGTTGGTCGAGAGCGTGATCTTGGTGGAGGGCTCGGGCCACGAGGCGCTCGATCGAGCGGCCCTGGCCGCGGCGCGGCGCTGGCGTTTCGATCCCCGGGCCCTCGAGCGCGCGGGGCAGAACCGGTGCCGCTATCGCTTCCAGATCGATGCGCGGCGCGGGCCGCCCTGAGCCGCGGGCGAGCAGTTGGGCCGGGCTTCTGGGGGAGCGCAGGCTCGCGAGCGGAAGCCGGCCGGCGAGCGGGCCCTTGGCCGGACCGCCGCCGTGCGCAAAGGCCGCCGGCTCCGCTGCGTACCATGGGCCTGAGCCATGCGATTCCAATGCTCGTCCCTCCTGGTCGCGGTGCTGTGCCTGGGCGGGCTGCCCGCGGGGGGCGCCCCGTCGCCGGCGTCCTCGGCCGCCCTAGCCTCCCCGCTCGCAGCGCCGGGCGCCCGCCAAGGGCCGGCTCCCGGGGCCGCGCCCGAGGCCCAGGCCCCCGCGGGTTCCGCCGGCCAGGCGGCCGGGGACGGGGCGGATCGGCGCGCCCAGGAACTCGAGCAGCTGCGCCAGGAGGAGCTCGAAGCCCAGCGCCGCCGCCTGTCCCGCGAGCTGCTCGGCCCGCTGCGCGAGGCCGCCGAGCGCTACGCCAAGCAGGAGCGCCTGCCGCGCTCGCGCTGGTTCGGGGAAGACCAGCAATCGAACCAGGCCAGCATCGACCGCCTGCTCGATCAGGCCATCGAAGCCCTCGAGCTGTCGGGGCTGACCGACACGCGCGGCAAGCTGCGCGCCGAACGCCAGCGCATGGAGGAACTGCGCCGGCTCAACGCCGGGGACCGCGAAGCGCGGCTCTCGGCCGCCAGCGAGGCCGAGCTGTCGCGCATCGGCAAGGTGCTCGAGCTCTCGCGCGAGGACCTGGATGCGCGCATCGCCGAGCGCGAGCTGGCGATCGCCGAAGCGGAGCAGACCTGCGTGCAGCTCGAGCAGGGGTTCCTGGAGGGGCTGCGCCAGATGGGGCTGGCCGTCGACCCGGCCGCCGGTCGGGCGCTGCTGGGCACGGTTTCCGGGGAAGATTTCGTCGAGATGTGCGTGGCCTTCGACAACGTGCGGCTGCTGACCGAGCAGCTCGAAAAGCTGACCCGCGAATCCGGGGAGTCCCTGGAGCTGGCGCGGCGCTATTACGGCAGCTATCTGGTGTTGATCCGCATCCTGGACCGCGTCCAGGACGACTTCGTGCGCCGCGTGCGTCAGGAGCAACTGCCCAAGCTCGGCGAGCTGGCCGAGCGGGCGCGCAAGAACATCCGCGAGGCGGGGGAGGCCATGCGCAGCGGTGGCGATCGCGGGCTGCTCGAGCAGAACATGCGTTCGAATCGCCTGACCGAGGAGGCCTGCCAGAACTACGCGCGCTATCTGGGCGAGCAGGCGGCGGCGGTCGAAGCCCAGAACAAGGCCGTCGAGCTGCGCCTGCGCGACGCGCAGAACACCTACAAGACGGTCGAGTTGTCGAGCCAGGTGACCGAGCTGCTGCGCGAGGGCGAGCGCAACTTCAAGGCCCTGCTGCGCCTACAGGTGCCGCCGCTCAAGGGCTTCGAAAACGCCGAGCTCGAGCGCGAATTCCGGCGCCTGACCGAGCGCCTGGTCGAACCCTGAGGCGCGGGATGGCCCGGCCGCCCCGCGCTCAGGCCGGATCCCACAGGCGCAGTCCTCGGCCTCGCAGGGGAGGACGCGCGCTCTTTCCGGCCTGCGGACCGCTCCGCCGCCGCTGGCGGCCTGTGCGACATCCGCCGGGCCGGCGCATGGGCTGCGGATCGACCCGTTGCGCGCGCCGTCCACCGGCCAGCCCCGCCGCCCGCCTGGGCCAACGGGGACCCTGAGACAGCATCTCCATGACAGTCTCGTAATGTCGCCCCCCGGGTTCTGGCCCGCCGTGGCAGCCAGCCACTTTTAGATTGAGGCTCCTGACTCCCAGCCCGCGAGCGCAAATCCGGGCCGAATGGCTCTTTAGGGGCGGCGCGGCCCCCTAAGCGGGCCGCCGGGGCCAACTTGGCTGGATCTGTCCAGGCCCTGGCTTCGTCCTTGTTCCGCGCCACCCGGGCTTCCCCGTTTCGCCGGGAGCGCACGCCCGTTCACCCCCCTTCGGTCTCCAGCCCGAGCCGAATCCCATGCCCCGCTTCCGAACTCAACTCGCCCTCCTGGCCAGCCTGGTCGCTGGATTCTCGATGACCGCCAGCGCCCAGTCCAACGCGCTGACCTTCGACGGCATCGACGACTACGCCCTGATCACCAAGTGGCCGACCCTGCCCGGACAGAACTGGACCATCGGCCTGTGGGTGCGCCTGCCCGCGGTGCCCACTTCGGAACAAGCCCTGTTGTCCTTTTCGAAGGATCAGGGCCAGCAGCGCACCCCCTGGTCGCTGCGGGTCGGCAGCCAAGAGCCCGGCCACGACCCGACCAAGGTTTTCGTGGTCTGGGACAACTTCAAAGGCAACGGCCCGGGGTACGTCGAGACCGCCGGACCGGCCCTGGTCCCCGGCACCTGGCACTTCCTGGCGGTCAGCCTGAGCTCCTCCGTGGCCCTCGGAGGCGAGCTGGTTTACCAGCTTGACGACGCGCTCACCAACCCGCCGGTCCGCTACAGCATCCCGGCGAAACTGGTGCCGGTCAACGCGCTCAAGAGCAACGGAGGCCTGCTGGTGGGGGCCGACTCTTTCGTCGGACTCGGCGCCGACAGCGCTTACTTCCTGGGCGACATCGATGACGTGCAGGTCTGGAACCGGGCCCTCAGCGCCACGGAGATGAGCAGCCTGAGGAGCCGCATCCCCGACTCGACCCTGCCTGGGATGGTCGGCCTGTGGAAGTTCGAGGAGACCGGCACGCAAACGCTGTTCGATTGCGCCCTGCCGGCCAACAACGGCTTCCTGGGCGCCGGCTCAGCGACCGGCTCCGACGACCCGCTGCGCAACCCCGCGGGCGCGCCGGTGCCGTCCAACATCGCCTTCCTCGACTTCTCCTATCCCGCCCCGGACCCGCTGCTCGGCGTCATCCCGCCCAGCATCAGCGTGGTTCCGGCTCCGGGAGGCTTCGTGGCGGTGATGGACAACGCCCCCCCGAACGCGCTGTATGCGCTGGTGGCCGCTCCGACCTCCGAGTACCTGGGCCTCGAGGCGCTGTTCGCGATCGGGCAGGGCCTGGTGCTGGTTCCGAACCTGGGTTCCGCCCAGTCGATCCAGACCGGCTTCACCAGCCCGATCGGGCAGGCGGTCAACTTCCTGCCGGCGATCCCCTCGACCTGCAGCCAGGTCTATCTGCAGTTCGCCACCTTCAGCGGTGTGCCGGTGCTCAGCCGCAACGACCTGTGGCTGACCGACGCCGCGCTGATCCAGAACCCCTGAAGCGGTCCCCTCGGATCGCTGTCCGCCGGCGGCCCGGGCCCTGCCCGGGCCGCTGGGCTTTCCCGCCGAAAAATGCAGGCCGGCGGCAGACCCGCGGCGGTTGGCCCGGCTCGGCCTTGGACCGGGGCGCCCGCTTGGGCGCCGGTCAAAAGCGCAGGGTCCAGACCAGCTTGAGGATCGCGGCGCTGCCGCGCGGCTCGAACTGGTCCGACTCGGCCAGGTAGGACTGGGACAGGACCAAGAACAGCTCGTCCCCCGGTCGGCGGATCCAGCGCAGCTGGCTCAGGATGCCCAGATCGGAGGAGATATTGTCGAATTGGACCTGTGTGCGCACGGAAAGGTCCTGGTGGAAGGAGACCAGCGTGCGGATGTCGGCCACGTGCAGGTCGCGGTCTCCGTCCGCGAGGCGCAGCTCGGTGAACTCGTAATCGAGGCCCAGGTTGAAGGCGGCCGACTGGAACCAGGTCAGCTCGGTCTGGGTGCGGCGCTGGCGGCCGTCGTAGAAGTCGCCATCGCTCCATTCGAGCTCGACCGCCACCGGCCGTCGCTGGGAGGATTCGAAGGCCGCCCCGTAGCGATCGAAGCGATAGTCGCCCGGCGCGACCTCGAGCTCGTCGGGCAGCTCGAAGGGCTCGACCAACACCTCGCGATTGCGCGAGAGGCGCAGGCTGACGCTGTCGCCGCGCAGGAAGTCGACCCGCAAGGGGGTCAGCTCGAGCCCCGCGCTCTCGACCTCGCCGGCCAGATCGGTGATGTAGGTGGGCCGGGCCGAGAACACCAGCCGGCGGATGTCGTCGTCGAGGCGCGGGCGGAAGTTGAGGTCCGCACGCCATTGCTCGACCCCCGGCCGCGCCACGAAGCCGAGGCGCGGATCGAAGTCCTCGTCGGTGCGCAGGAAGGTCAGGCGGTGGGCCCACAGGTCGTTGGGGTAGTCGAGCTCGGCGCCCAGGGACTGCCCGCTCTCCTCGGCGCCCGCCAGGGGATCGGGATCGGCGTCGGCCGCCAGCCAGAAGGCCGAGAAGCGTCCGTTGCGATCGCCGAGCAGCTGGTTGGTGCGCAGGTTGATGTCGGCGCCCAGGGTGCCCGCCTGGCGATCGAAGGCCGGGTCCCCGTTGGTGGCGATCAGGCCCACATCCGATTGCTCGGAGAAGCGCCCCTGCAGGCGGGCGACGGCCAGGTTCTGACCCTCGACGTCGCCGGTCGAATCGACCTGCGCGTCGAGCAGGCCCACGGACCAGCGCTCGTCCCGATAGACGAACTTGCCGGCGCCCAGGATCGGCACGCGCTGGCGCTCGGCATCCAGACCGATGCGGCGGCTGAAGAAGGGCACGACCTCGGTGCCGCCCAGGCCGAACAGGTAGGCGCTGCTGTCCTCGACGAAGAAGTCGCGCCGCTCGGGGAAAAACAGCGAAAAGCGGGTCAGGTTGATCTGCCGGTCGTCGATCTCGGCCTCGGCGAAGTCGGTGTTGGCGGAGAAGGAAACCTTGGTGTTCGGCCCGGGGCGCCAGAACAGGTCCAGGCCGCCGGTGCCGAGCCGATCGACATCGCCGCCCGGGCCTTCGTCGCGGAAGGTGCCGGTCAGGAAGGGCTTGAGGTCCAGGCCGAGGCCGCGCTGGAGGCCCTCCATGCCGAGCAGCTCGCCGCACTCGGCCGGCGCGAAGAAGCGCCGGCCCGGCTCGCCCCCCGACCAGCGCGATTCCTCCTCCAGGCGCTTGACGAAGCGGCGCGCGTTGAAGCCCCAGCGGTCGAGGTTCGGGTCGAAGTCGAGGGTCGCCCAGGGGATCTCGAACTCCGCGAACCAGCCCCCCTGGGTGCGCTTCGAGCGCGCCAGCCAGATGCCGTCCCAATCCTTGTTGAAGCTCTGCCCCGAGAGACCGATCAAGGCGTCGCCTTGGCCTCCGGCGGGCCCGATCTGGAACCAGAAGGCGTTGCGGCCATCCCCCAGGGTGGCCAGCAGGATCTCGATGCGGTCGTCCGGGTCGAGGTTGGCGTCCCGGGCCCGCTGGCTGCCGCGCACGCCGGCCGGGGTGTCGTCGTAGGCCAGGTAGGCCACGTACAGGGCGCGCTCGCCGCGCAGCAGGCGCAGCTCGGTGCGCTGGCTGCAGGGTTCCCCGGGGCGCGGCTCGACCTGCACGAAGCCGGTCAGTGGGGCGGCCAGCTCCCAGACGGACTCGTCGGGTAGGCCGTCGACCTCGGGCGGGGCCGTCCCGGCGGGGATGCGCGCCACGCGGTAGCTCGGCGGCCGATAGTCGCCGGGGGCGCCCTGGGCCGGGGTCGGCCCGGCGCTAGCGAGCGGCGCCAGGGGCCCGGCCAGCGGCAGGACAGCCAGCAGCCCGCCCAGCGGCCCCAGCCACCCCCGGGGCTGCCTCGCGCTGGCCCGGGGGACCGAACCGGGGGCCTCGGGCGCGGATCGCATGGGGGCGAGCAGTCTCGGGGCTTGTCCGGTGCGCGGCAAGCGCCTGACCGCCCGGTCGCCTGGACCCGCGGAAAAACTGCAGCAGCGGGGTCCCGGCAGCCGAAGGGGGCTGCGGAGGTCGGGGTATGGGGGAGCTCGGGGGGAGCGGACCCGCTGGGGGCCGCACGCAAAGGGAACCGTTTCGTCGCCTGCAGGGCCTTCAAGCCCTGCTGTGGCCTTTGGCCTGGTTGGGGCTGGCGGGCCTGTTCGCTGTTCAGGTCTGGCGCGGGCCGCGCACGCTCGAGGCCCTGCGCCCCTGGGGGCCCGCCTTCGAAGGGTTGCCGCTCGAGCGCTGCAGCGGCTCGGTCCCTCCCGAGGCGGTCGACGACCTGGAGCTCGAGGACCAGGAGCGCTTCGTGGACGAGGTCCAGCTGGCCCTGCTCGGGCTGGCCGAGCGCCTCAACGAGCTGCGCCAGGTGGGCACCGAAGCGCTGCGCCGGGGCGACGCCGCGGAGCTGTCGCAGGCCGGCGAGCGCGCCCGGTCGGCCCTCGAGCGCGAGCTCTGCCGCCAAGCGCTCGGCCGGCCCCTGTTCCTGTCCGGGCGGGATTTTCTGCTGCGCGGCGCGCAGGGCGGTCTTTGGCGCCTGGACCTGGGCGGCTTCGACGCCTGTCTGAGGCGCTTGCCGCAGCTCGATCTCGGAAGCCGCGCCTCGATCGAGGCCCTGCTGGGCGATCTGGACCGGGCCTACTACCGGCTGGTGGCGGTCTATCGGGCTTTGGCCGAGCTCGAGCCGGGGAGCGTCGGGCCGGACCCGCGCCGCCTGGCTGCCCATCCCTAAACGGCCGGCGACCCGTCCGCGCCCCGCCCTGCCCCGCGTGCGGGGCCTGCTGCGACGGATCCGTGGTTTCGGCCCGCGGTTCAACTCCGCGCCCGCCGGTCAGCTCGCTCCGTCGCAGCTCCGGCCTTGGCCCCGACGCTGCCGTGTGCATCCGTCGGCAGCCGCACCGTTCTGCAACCGCGCAGTTGTGCAACCGCGCAGTTGTGCAACCGCGCAGTTGTGCAACCGCGCAGTTCTGCAACCGCGCAGTTCGGCCGCGCGGCTCGAGCCCGGGCCGAGCCGGCGCTCCGGCCCAGCTCTCGGCCACAGGTTCCAGACAGGTGCTGTTCCAGCCTTGCTCAGCCGCAGGCGATCGGACCGCCGTCCTCGCGGCGGATGGCCACGACCGCCGAGCGCGGGGGCAGCTGGGGATCGAAGTCCGGCCAGCGCGTGCTGGGCTGCTCGAAGTTCGAGCCCGCCTCGAAGGCGGGGTGCTGCACGGCCACGAACAGGGTGCGGCCGTCCGGCGTGAAGCAGGGCCCGCACAGTTCGGCGCCGCGCGGGGCCGCGTAGAAGCGCTTCGAGAAGCCGCGCTCGGGCGAGCTGGGATCCGCCTCGACCGCCCACAGCCCGTCCACGTCCTGGCGCTGGGAGCCATTGCCGTCGGTCGCCACCCACAGGCGCCCGAGCGGGTCGAAGCACAGGTGGTCGGGGCAGGAGAACCAGCCGTCGGGGCTGGTGTCGGGGTGGAAGCTGGCGCCGCTCTGCTGGTCGCCGCACAGCAGGAACAGGTCGTATTCGAAGCGCGGCGCGGAGTGGTCGCGGGATCCGTCCGGGCCCGGCGGGCGCAGCTCGAGGATGTGCCCGTGCAGGTTGCGCTCGCGCGGGTTGGCGCGGTCCGCCGCGGAGCCGGCGCCGAGCTCCGAGGGCTGGCTGCCGCGCGCGTCGTTTTTGGTCAGCACGGCGAAGGCACAGCCGCTGGCCGGGTCGATCTTGACGTCCTCGGGCCGGTCCATGGGCGTGCCGCCCAGCAGTCGCGCCGCCCGGCGCGCCTCCACGAGCACGTCGGCCTGGTCCTTGAAACCGTTGGCGGCGGTCAATGGGCCCTCGCCGTGGACCAGCGGCAGCCAATCGAGCCGGCCCTCGGCGTCGAAGCGGGCCACGCTGAGCACGCCCTCGTCGAGCAGATCCCGATTGGCGCTCGGATCGCGCGCATCGACGCTACGGCTGCTGACGAAGCGGTACAGGCATTCGCCCTTTTGATCGTCGCCGGAATAGACCACCAGGCGGCCGTCCGGGGCCAGCACGCAGGTCGCGCCTTCGTGGCGGAAGCGGCCCAGGGCGGTGCGCTTCTTCGGCGCGGCGGAGGGATCGAAGGGGTCGAGCTCGACGATCCAGCCGAACCGGTTCTGCTCGCGCGGCTCGCGGCGCGCATCGAAGCGTGCCTCGAGCGCCGAGAGCCCGTACCCATCCGGGCCGAGGCCCATGGCGCGGGTCCCGGGCTGCTCCTCCGCGGGCAGGTCCTCGATGCGCCCGGCGAAGTACTCGGGCACGTTCTCTTCACCCGACAGGTACGTGCCCCAGGGCGTCACGCCGCCCCCGCAGTTGCCCAGGGTGCCCAGGCAGCGCCGGCCGCTGGGGTCCGCGGAGGTCGCCAGGCGCGGCGAGCCGGCCGCCGGGCCGGTCAGTTCGATCGGCGTGCGGCCGGTCACGCGGCGGTTGTAGGCGCTGCCCGGCACCGGCCGCCATTCGCCGTCCTGCTGGGCGATCTCGACCACGGACAGGCCGTGGCTGGCGAGCATCACGTCGGCGCGCTGCGCGGCGGGTGTGCCCGGCGGGAACATCAGCCGCGGCGTGGCGTGCTCGTGGTTGACGACCAGCAGCCCGCGCTGGCTGTTGCCCGAGCCGGCCGGCAGCGGCAGGAAGGCCAGGAAGTCGTTGGCCGTGCCGAACTGCAGCGCCTGGGCATCGGCGCTCTGGCCGAACGGATCGAAGGCGGGCGCCCCGGGCAACAGCGGGTCGCCCCAGCGCAGCAGCACCTGGGCGCGGTGCCCCGGGGCCACGGCCTGGTCCTCGCGCAGGCCGCGGCGTAGCTCCTCGAAAGCCAACCGGCTGCCCTTGCCGCCGGCGTCGCTGGCTCGATCCCCCGTCGGCGCGCTGCGGCAAGCCGCCAGCAGGCCCGGGGCCAGGGCTCCGCCCAGGGGCCGCAGCCAAGGGAACAGGCCGAGGCCCAAGGCGGCGCGGGCGGTCTGACCCAGCAGGGCACGGCGGGTGGCCAGCAGCGGCAGCAATTCGTCGAGGCTCGGGCGCGGTTGCATGGGGGCGAGGCCGAGGGCAGCGTTGGGTCAGCGCATGGCGGAGGCTGGGAGCATTGTAGGACAGCGCCCCCGGCTCCCCAGAGGCCTATGCTGAGCGGGCCCCGCTCGACGCGGCTTCCGCCCATGACACACCCCTTGCCCACGCCGCGAGAACTGGTCGGCGTCGTCCATCTCGGACCGCTTCCCGGGGCGCCCGGCTGGCGCGGCGATTTCGCTGGATTGCTGGCCCGCGCGGCCGCGGATGCGCACGCGCTGCACGCCGGCGGCCTGCGCCGCGCGATCGTCGAGAACTTCGGCGATCGGCCTTTTTTCAAGGAGCGGGTGCCTGCGGAAACCGTGGCGGCCCTGGCGCTGGCCGTCGGGCATGTCGCCGAGCGGGTTCCGGGGCTCGAGCTCGGCCTCAACGTGCTGCGCAACGACGCCCGCGCGGCCCTCGGGCTGGCGGCGGTCCTGCCGCTGCGTTTCGTGCGCATCAACGTGCACGTGGGCGCCATGGTGACCGACCAGGGCCTGATCGAGGGCCAGGCCGCGGAGACCCTGCGGGAACGCCAGCGCCTGTGCCCGCAGGTCGAGCTGTGGTGCGACGTGCACGTCAAGCACGCCCTGCCCCTGGCCGGCGAGGACTTGATCGAGGCGGCGCGCAACACCCTTGAGCGCGGCCTGGCCGATGCGCTGATCCTCTCGGGACGCGCCACGGGCTCGCCACCGGAGGGCCGCGACCTGGCGCGCGTGCGCGCCGCCTGCCCCGGGGCGCGCCTGTACCTGGGCTCGGGTCTGTCCGTGGGCAACGCCGCCGAGCTGCTGGTCCACGCGGACGGGGCCATCGTCGGCACGAGTCTCAAGCGCGGCGCACACGTCGACCAGCCCGTCGATCCCGAGCGCGTGCGCGCCCTGGTGGTCGCGGTGGCGCGGCTTTGAGGCGCCCTTCGATCCGAGCCGAGGGGGCTTTGGACTTGGCCTGACCGAGGCGCGGCCCGCTCGCGGCGACGATCCCGGCCTCGGTGGCGCGCCGTGGGCGGCCCCGAGGCAGCGGACCGGCTGCTGCGGCGGTCCGTACAGAGCCCGAAACGCAGTGCCCGAACCGTCGTGCGATCGAGCGCTCAGCCCTCCTCGGGGGGCGGCTCGCCCCAGCGCGGCGGCGGCGGCGGCTCGCTGTCCACAGCGGGGCCTCGGCGCGCTTCGGATGCAGCGCGGGCTGCGGCGGCGCGCAGCACGAA
>JBIKLM010000368.1:0-4601 GCA_044359835.1 Planctomycetota bacterium | reverse complement strand
GTTGTGCTTGGCCTCGCGCTTGAAGCGCTCGACCGCCTCCGGGTCGAATTCGACGTGCGAGCGCAGGATCTTGAGCGCGACCGTGCGGCCCAGGTTGGTGTCAAGGGCCTTGTAGACCTCGCTCTGCGGCCCCTCGCCGATGCGGTCCTTGCGGGGATCGAATTCGAAGTGGTCGCATTTCATCCTGGCGGGGCCGCCGGTCGGCGGCGGGCGTATTCTAGGCGCAGGTCCCCTCCGGAATCGCCATGGCTCCCCCGCGTCCTTCCCAGCCCCCGCCCGGATCCGAAGGCCAAGGACTCGATCCGGAGCCCAAGCCCCTGGGGGAGGAGGTGCGCTTCGAGGAGGCCGACTTCCTGCCCCTGCGCGATCCGCTCTCCGGAGATCCCCAGTACGACGAGGCGCGCCTGCGGACCCGCCGCAAGCTGGCCAGCCTCGGCAAGGAGGTCGCCGCGGCCGCCAAGCTGCTGGGCTTGACCCTGGACCACCGGAGTTCGATCCATCACCCGCGGGTCTGGAACGGCAATCGGGTGCGGCGGCTGTGGAGCTATTGCATGCGGCCGAAGGCCGAGAAGACGCGCCTCAAGCGCGTGCTCGGGGCCGATCTGGCCAAGGACCTCGACGCCGCGTACCGCAACGCCTATCTGTGCATCGCCATCGAGGCCGAGGCCCTGGAGGTTTCCCTGCGAATCCACGGCGAGGCCTGGTTCGACGCCCAGAATCTGCTCGGTCGCATCCAGCGCGAGGGCCAGCGCAGCCTGCTGGAGCAGCTCAACGGCCTCAAGGGCTTCACCCTCAAGCTGCACGATTGGAAGGGCGAGTGGCCCCTCGGCCAGCTGGGCTCGGAGCGCCTGGAGGAGTACCTGCGCTACTTCAAGCCCGGGGAACATCGCCTCTCGGTCGAGCGCCGCTGGCCCGCTCCGCCCGGCCAGCGCCAGGCCCTGCTGCAGCCCGACGTGCCGCGCCAGCTGGTCGGCGAATGCCTGCGCCTCGTGCCGCTGTACCGCTTCGCGGCCTGGTCGGAGGAGAGCCCGTTCCTGTTCAGCGGTTGAGAGCGGCCGGCGGGTCGGACCGCGCTCGGTGAGCGGGGAGGCATCCGCTCCGAGTGCCGCCAGCGGGGCCGCTCAGGGCATGACACGGTCGCCGGCGCTGGGCCCGGGCCAGCGCAGCAGGAACTCGGCCCACACCCGCGGATGGCGCAGGGGGTGCATGGAACTGCCGTCGCCGAGCTCGAGGGCCGGGTCGACCTGGGCCGAGAACTGCTCCGCGCTCAGGTGGCCGTAGGTGGGCGCGAAGAGCTCGGTCAGCAGCTCGGCGTGGAAGTGGGGCAACAGCTCGACCCAGGCGTCGAATTCGGGGCGACCCAGGGTCCCGTAGGCCGCTTCGAGCAGGCCGTCCCGGCGGTCCAGGCCGGCCACGCGCAGCTGCTCGGCGGGATCGATCGCTTCGCGGCCTTCGCTCGCGGCCCGCAGGCACAGCTCGTGCAGCCCTTCGTAGCCGATGCGGTCGCGCAGGCGCTGCACGATCAGGAAACCCACGCCGTAGAGGGCGTCGTCCATGTCGCCGAAGCGCTCGCGGAAGGCGTAGGTGTCCGGGGTCAGGGCGTCCTGGATGGCCAGCTTGTCGCGCGGCTCGTCGTAGTGGAACCAGATCTCGAGCGGCCCGTTGCCGGCGCGATAGCCGATGCCGCTGTGGCTGATGACGAGCTTGAGGCGCCCCAGGTACAGGCTGGCCTCGATGGCCCGCAAGGCGCGGATGCGCGGCGCCAGCTCCGGGCGCAGCTCGGCGGCGACCACATCGGCCAGGCCCTCTTCGAGCACCGCCGGCAGGGTCTTCCAGGTTTCCCCGAGCAGGGCGTGGACCAGCTCGTGGGCCAGGAACCACTCCGGATGGTCCACATCCTCGCGCAGGTGGATGCGCCCGCGGCTGTGGTCTTCGGAGATCAGGGTGAAGCCCTTCACGTTGAGCGGCACGCGCTGGCCGCGGCGCGAAGCCAGTTGTTTCTGCACCCAGACCTCGGTCGAGC
This sequence comes from Planctomycetota bacterium, assembly GCA_044359835.1. Taxonomy (GTDB): domain Bacteria; phylum Planctomycetota; class UBA1135; order UBA1135; genus JBIKLM01. The sequence continues at coordinate 2,578 of JBIKLM010000368.1, read as the reverse complement.
GGTCGGGGGTGTCGGGCAGCAGGGCCTTGATCTCGGGCTGCAGGGTCGCCACCAGATCGCCGAAGCGTTCGGCGTCGTCGCGCTGCTCGGCCCGCACCACGCCCAGGGGATGCACCGCGCACTCCTTCGGCGGCGCGAGCTGGCAGCCGGCCAGCAGGGCCAAGACGCCCAGGGGCAGCACCCGGCCCAGGCCCTTGGCCAGGCGCTGGCTTTGCGGTTGGTCGTGGCGTTGGTCGATCTGGCTCTGGTTCACCCCGGCTCCCTGGCTGGCTCAGATGGTCTCGAGCGGCCCCGGCCGCCCAGCGGGGAGCAGATCTCCCGGCTGGGGAATGCTACCCCGTCGGGGCGCTCCGGCGAGGCCCCCCTTGCGCGGGGCCAGCGAGGAAAGATCTTCCAGGCCAGGGCCAGGGCGTGACCGAAGTGTGACGGGCACCGCGTTGCCCCGCCCCCCTGGATGCTCGCGGCTCTGGCCCCCCGAGCTCGCCCCGATCGAGCGCGAGCCCCCGGCCTTGCCCGGGGGGTGTCGCATGGGCACGCAGCCCTGCCTACAGCGCGGGCTGCAGCCCGGCAACCCAGGTGCCGGGCGCCGGCCCGGGCGCTGCCCGAGCCGGTTGCCGGTTGGCCTGTCAGGCCCTTCCGTAGCTCACTGCACCGGGTTCGGCGTCACGCCGGAGGTCCGGTCGAGCTGCACCTTGTCCTTCTGGGTCTGCCCGGTCAGGCGCACGTACAGGTCGAACAGCTTCTGCTCGATCGGGAACTGGTAGTTGCCCTTGCGCAGGCGCCACTGCGAGACCCGCTTGAGCGAGTTGCGCACCACGCCGGCGCCCTCGTGCACGTGCCCGTCGTAGAACGAAGCCGTGGCGCTGTAGCGCTTCCAGGTCTGCAGCACCTCGAAGGGCAGGCCCACGTCGTCGACCTCCTGCTTGTATTCGAGCACCGAGCCCCAGTCCTCGAGCTTGGTCGGCGGCCGATAACCGCGCTCCAGGGCGCGCTTGTACTCCTCGGAGCCCGGGATGGCCCGGAAGGGGAAGATGTCCGAGGCCGACCCGGGGAACTTCTCCTTCATCAGCGCCGCCATGCGGATCGTGGCCATCATGGACTCCTTGGATTCCCCGGGGTACCCGATGATCCAAGTGGTGCCGGTCTGGATGCGCCGGTCGTAGATGCGCCCCAGGGCGAACTCGAGGTTCTTCTCGAGGTCGATCTTCTTCTTGATGTGCTCCTGTTGGGCTTCGGAGCCGGCTTCGGCCCCCAGCACGATCAGGTGGCACTTGGCCTCTTTGAGCAGGTCGACCGAGGGCTCCTTGTAGCGCGCGATGGTCTCGATCTCGTAGGTGGCGTTCCAGAAGAAGGGCTTGCCCGCGGCGATCAGGGCTTCGCACCATTCGTTGGAGCGCTTTTCCGCGACGCCGAAGTTGGCGTCCTGGAAGCGCACGATGTTGAACTTGAAGCGGTCCTGCAGGGCGAAGATCTCATCGGCCAGCTGCTTGCCGGGGATCGCCTTCCAGCGCCGTCCGGTCACGATCGGCGAGCAGCAGAAGGTGCAGGGCTCCGGGCAGCCAAAGCTCGAGAAGTGGCTGAAACCGCGCAGCGGGGTGTTGGCCGGGAAGTCGCGCGGGGTCGGGAGCTTGTGGCGCAGCTTGGCCCGGTCGCGCCGGTTCTGGAGCTCGACGTACAGCTCGAAATCGAGCAGCTCCCAGGGCACCGGCGGGATCTCCTCGAAGCCGACCACCGGGCGGTGCGCCGTCATGTGCAGCTTGCCGTCGCGCCAGAGGGCCAGGCCGGGCACGTCCTCGAGGGGCGTGCCGTGGTCGATCGCGCGCACGACGTCGCCGAAGGTCAGTTCCCCTTGGCCCAGGCCGACCGCATCGGCGATGCCCTCCTGCAGGTACAGCTCGGGCGCCACCGAGGGGAACCAGCCCCCCCAGATCATCGGCAGGTTCGGGAACTTGGCCTTGAGTTGGCGGGCCACGCGGGCCCCGTGGGTCACCTGGAATCCGAGGATGCAGGAGCTCGCGAACAGCAGCGCGCCATCGCAGAGCTGCTCGAGGCGCTGCATGTAGTCGGGGTGCACCATCGCGTCGACGAGGTGCACTTCGTAGCCATCGCGGACCGGGATGGTCGCGATCTGCAGCAGCTCGAGGGGCAGGAGATCGGCGCACACGCGCACGCCCTGCTCCGGGTCGGCCCGATGGGGCAGGAACAGGACGATGCGCTTCGATTGCTTGCGGAGCATGGCGACGCGGGCAGGTGGTGTCTCGAGGGGGCGGTCGCGGGCCGGGGGGGCCGCGGGGGAGGGGAGGAGCGGAACCCGCCGAGGCCGGCCCGCAGGGCAACCTGCCCTCCAGGGGAGATTCTCCCCTATCGGCGCGATCCGGGCGAGTCCGGCCGAGCCTCGCGCGGTCTCGGTCGGCCCGAGGGACCGGTGGAACTGGGCAGAGGAGCCGCCGCGGCATGCCAGTTCGGCCGCCGCGGGCGCGTCCCAGACCCTCCGGGAGGTCGCTCCGCCCACGGATCGGCGCGAGCCTGGCGGTTTTGCCGCGGCGCGTCCGCCGCGCCAGGGCGGGCCTTCGGATCG
>JBIKLM010000367.1:0-4610 GCA_044359835.1 Planctomycetota bacterium | reverse complement strand
GCGCCGATTTTTTCCAAGCCTCTGAGGGGCCATCCGCGCGCCGAGGCCGAAGCGGGTCTGCTGCGGCTTTCGCAGTTGGCCGTGGCGGGGGTGCGGCCGCGGGATTGGCCCGCTTCGGCGCTGGAGGCGCTCGATCTCGACGATTCGCCGCGCGGCGCCGTCAGCCGCGAGATGATGCGCGCCGCAGCGGAGCTCGACGCCGGTCGGCGCGGCGCGGGGCTGGCGCGCCTCAAGCGCCTGGCCGGCGATTGGTCGCGGGTGGGCCGGCCCATGGCCGCTTCGTTGGCCATCGAACTGGTGCTCTTCGGCGCCCTCGAGGGGCGATCCGCGAAGGAACTCGAGGGCTGGTGGAGCCGCGCAGCGAAGGGCTTCGCCGAGCCCTGGCGGCGCGAGGCCGCCGCGGCCGCCCTGGCCTGGCGGCAGGGTCGGCTGGGGGATGGGCAGGCCGCGCTGCGCGAAGCCCGGCGGCGCTCGGAACAGCCCCTGTTCCCCCTGGGAGCCGCGGAAATCGAGCTGCTGGCGGAGCTCGAGGAGCGGCTCGGAAAGGCCTGATCCAGCCCCCGGGGAGCACCGGGGGGGGCCGGCGACGGAGGGCGGGCGTCGGACCGAAAACTTGGACAGGTCCAACATCCAAGTCCTGATTCACCCGGAACTTCTGTCCGGTCGAAGAACAGGACCGAATGCGGCTTTCCCTGCGACTGCGAGAGCGGCTGGCCCGCATCGGATTCGGACAGCCCCTGTGGGTGGGTCTGTCGGCCGCGTTCCTGATCGTGGCCGGGGCGCTGACCGCGGTGCAGGGCGTGCTGGGGCTGGCGCGGAGCGCCGCCGAAGCGGCGCTGCGCTCGCACCTCGAGCAGGTGGCGGAACTGCTCGCTTCGATGGTCGATCCGGCGCTGCACCGCCAGCTCGACGATCCAAGCGAGACCGATTCCCCCCTGTACGAAGAAGCCATCCGGCGGCTGCGCAACGCGCACCAGTCGACGCGCGACCTGGTGTTCGTCTACACCCTGGTCGACGACGGCGGCACGGCCCGATTCGTGCTGGACACGGCCGAACCGGGCGACCGCGACGGGGATGGGGTCGAGGATCGCTCCGGCGTGTGGGAGGCCTACGAGGACATGGACCCGGTGGCCGAGCGGGTGCTCGACGAAGGCGTGACCCAGGCGACCGAACACCCCTACTCCGATGCGTGGGGCACCTTCATGAGTGCCTACGCACCGCTGTTGGACGAGCAGGGGCGCGTGTGTGGCATCCTCGGGGTCGATCAGGACGCGCGCGAGTTCAAGGCCGCCATCGAGCAGCAGGTGCGCGCGGCGCGGCACGGCTTGACCCTGGCGGCGCTGATCGCCCTGGGCGTCGGCCTGGCGGTCATGGGCCTCCGGCGCAGCGAGCGGCGCCTGCTGGCCGAGCTGGTGGCGGCGCGCAAGGCGGCCGAGGCCGCGGCGCGGGCCAAGAGCGAGTTCCTGGCCAACATGAGCCACGAGCTGCGCACCCCGTTGACCGCGATCCTGGGCTATTCGGAGATGCTGCGGCAGGACGGCGACCTGGCCCGCGCGCCGGAGGACCGGCTGCGCAGCTTGCTGGCGATCCAAACGTCGGGCCAGCACCTGCTGACGCTGATCAACGACGTGCTCGACCTGTCCAAGATCGAAGCGGGCGCGATGGGCATCGAGGAGCTGCCCACGGACCTCGGCGAGCTGCTGGCCGGGCTGGAGGCGATGCTCGGGCCGCGGGCCTCCGAGCGCGGCCTCGAACTCCGCGTCGAACTCGCCACTCCGCTGGCCCGCCGCGTGATCACCGATCCGACCCGCCTGCGCCAGGTGCTGATCAACCTGGTCGGCAACGCCCTGAAATTCACCGAACGGGGAAGCGTGCGCCTGGCCACAGGGCTCTCGCAGGACGGCCAGCGCCTGCGCTTCGAAGTCGAGGACACCGGCCGGGGCCTCAGCCTGGAGCAGGCCAACCGCCTGTTCGCGCCCTTCACGCAGGCGGACAACTCGGTCGGCCGCACCCACGGCGGCACGGGGCTCGGGCTGGCCATCTCCCGGCGCCTGGGCCGCATGCTGGGCGGCGAGGTCAGCCTGCTGCGGAGCGCCCCGGGGCAGGGCAGCACCTTCCTGGTCGAGCTGCCCTACCGGCCGCTGCCGGACAGCCCGCCGCTCGCGGGGCTCGAGCACGTGGCTCCGGCCCGCCCGACCCAGCGCCCGCAAGAACAGCTCCGCGGCCGGCTGTTGCTGGTCGAGGACAACCCGGTCAACCGGCGCCTGTTCAAGGCGTTGCTGACCCAGGCCGGGCTGACGGTGGTGGAAGCCGAACACGGCCAACGCGCCCTGGAGCTGGTCGCCGAGCAGCCGGGCTTCGACCTGATCCTGACCGACCTGCAGATGCCGGTGCTCGACGGCTATTCGCTGATCGAACGCCTGCGGGCCGAAGGGCATCGAACACCGCTGGTGGCCCTGACCGCCAACGCCCTCGCGGAGGAGCAAGAGCGCTGTCGCCAGCTGGGCTGCGACGACTTCCTGACCAAACCGATCCAGGCGGCGGCCCTGTTGGCCTGCTGCCGGCGCTGGCTGGAGCCGCGGCCGGCTGAAAAGGTGGCCTGAGCGCGGCTCCTGGGAGCCGTCGCAGGCCACCCGGGCTGCGGGAGCGAGCTAGGATTGCAGGCCATGGCCAGCGACGCGAGCGAGGACGAAGCCAGCCTGGTGGCGCGCGCCCAGGGCGGCGACCGGGGGGCGGTCGAGCAGCTGCTCGAGCGCCACCTGCCGGGGCTCGAGGCCTACGTGCGCCTGCGGGCCGGAAAGGCTTTCGGGGCCCGCGAAGCGGTTTCCGACCTGGTCCAGTCCACCTGCCGCGACCTGCTGACCAACCTGGACCAGTTCAAGCACGGCGGCGAGCAGGCGTTCCGGCACTGGCTGTACGCCACGGCGGCGCGCAAGATCGCCGACAAATACGCCTACCACCATGCCCAGCGCCGCGAGCTGGGCCGCGAGGGCGTTTCGCAGGCCGCCTCCCAGGTGCTCTTCGGCCTGGCCGGCCGGGAGCCCTCCCCGACCCAGCAGGTGGCTGGCAACGAATTCCTGGAGCGCCTGCAGGGCGCCTTCGGGGCCCTCAACGAGCGCGAGCGCGAGGTCGTGCTGCTCTCGCGCGTCGTCGGCCTCTCGCGGACCGAGGTGGCCGAAGCCATGGGCGAGAGCGAAGGGGCCATCCGCAACCTGCTGCACCGCGCCCTGGCCAAGCTGGCGGCGCGCCTCGGCGCTTGAAAGGCGCGCCGGGATCGCCTCGGACCAGGCCTCGGGGCTGAAACCTACCCGGCAGCCTGCCGAGGGGCCGCTTCCGCCATCCACGGCAGGCGGTCCGGCCCAGGCTGCGATCCTGCGCCGGTCGGTCGGGTCGAAGCGCGCAGCGCACAAATCGGGGCCGATCTCGCGGTTCCGGGGCAGCCCCGGGCAGCCCGGATCCCTAACTTGGTGCGGCGCCATGGCAGGCCCCCCTGAAAACGCGGCCCCGAAAGCCGAAAGAGCACCCATGGCCGCTCCCACCTGGACGTCCTCCGGTGCCCCCCTGTCGCCCCTGCGCCGGCTGCTGTGGGGCTTCGGCGGCTGGTTCGCCGCCGCCCTAGGGCTGCTCGGGGTGGCCCTGCCCCTCGTGCCGGCGACCCCGTTCCTGCTGCTGGCCGCCGCCTGCTTCGCCCGCTCCTCGCCGCGCGCCCATCGCTGGCTGCTCGACAACCGCTGGTGCGGCCCCCTGCTGCGCCAGTGGCACGCCACCCGCAGGGTGCCGCGCAGCGCCAAGCGCAAGGGCTACCTGGTGCTGATCGCCAGCTTCGGCGTCTCCCTGGCCGTGGTCCCGACCTGGCCCCTGCGCGCCCTGGTCGCCGCCCTGGGCCTGGCCCTGCTCGTGTTCCTCGCGCGCCTGCCCGAAGGCCCGGGCTGATCGGAACCGCGCGCCGCAGATCGATCCGCACGCGCGATCCACGCAGCGCGAGAGCGGCTCGTCCCAAGAGCCTCTGACCAGCTTGGGCCGCCCGCGATTCCGGTATCGGCCCTGCAAGCTCAGCGGCGCTCGAGATGCGTCTCGGCAGGCCTTGGGAAGTACGGGACCGCCAGCTCGCGTCGGCTTCAGGCCGCGCTGAAGCTCAGGCTGAAGTCGCCCTGGTTGGCGAGGCGGGTGAGCAGCGGCAGGCCGAAGGCGCTGGCGGGGGTCAGCAGGCCGCCGTGGCCGGGTTGGCCCAGGGTGGGCACGGCGCTGGGGTCGGCCAGCAGGAGGCCGCATTCGACCAGGCAGCGGCTGGTCACGGCGTTGCCCGGGTCGCCGCTGGCTTCGAGGCGCAGGCCGAGGGTTTGGCCGCCGACGGCTGTGGCGTGCAGGTCGAGGCGCACGCGGCCGTGCTCGATGGTGCGCTCGTCGGGGCCTTGGCCGGGCAGCGGGCCGAAGCGCCGCGCCAGCTGCTGGCCGAGGGCGGTCGAGAGGCCCCGGGAGAGCCAGCGCAGCGCGCCGCTGGCCAGTTGGGCCGCCAGGGGATGGGCGCCCTCGAGGGCCTGGTACTCGCGATAGCACAGCGCGGCGCCATAGCCCAGCAGCGCGTCGCTGCGCATCACCACGCGGCGGTT
>JBIKLM010000366.1:0-4613 GCA_044359835.1 Planctomycetota bacterium | reverse complement strand
AAACCTACCCCGGTCCGCGCGGGGTGGCCAATCGGAACCGCAGGTCCGGCCGGGGCGGTTGGATCGGGGCCTGGGGGCCTGGCTGCCGGTTGACGGAGCGGCGGGGTCCGGCGGGATGCGGCACCCCTGGGCTCCAAACCCTGGGCGCCGGACCCGGGCCGGCCCGTCAGCTGCGCCGGCGGCGACGGCGGCGCGACTTGAGGCGCTGCAGCTCTTCGACCGGCAGCTCGACCACTTCGCCCTGGCGCCCCTCCCACTCCTGGTACAGGTCCAGGGGCCGCTCGGTCGCCTCCAGCAGGTCCTTGAGCAGCGCCAGGGACTCGGAGAACTCCGAGCTGCCCACGAACAACAGCGGCCGGAAGCGCTTGCTGGGCTTGAGGTGGAAGCGCCGCAGGTTGGCCAGCAGGCGCCGGGCCAGGCCCGTGTCGCGGCGCGAGAGGCGCGAGACGCCGGCCAGGGGCGAGAGCAGCTCTCCCGCCAAGGCCATCGCTTCGGTGTCGCCCTGCAGGGGCTCCGCCTCTGCCAGGCGGTGTTCGTACAGCGGCGCCAGCAGGTAGGCCAAGCACAACCCGACCTCCTGCTCGCCGTATTGACCTCGGCGGCGATCGAGGGCTTCCAGCAGCCGCCAGAGCTGGTCCGCGCGCCGGTCGCTCTGGTCTTCGTCCAGGAAGGCCGCCAGGTCGGGCATCAGCACCGCCAAGGCGCCGCAGCGGTCGAGCAATTCGAAGGCGCCCGCGGCGCAGCCGGAGCGCAACAGCCGGGTCTGCTCCTCGACCAGCCGCGCGGGCGCGGCGCGCTCGAGCAGGCCGCACTGGTCGCACATGGCCTCCCAGGTGGCCGCGTCGATCTCGAAGTCGAGGCGCGCCGAGAACTTGACCGCCCGCAGGATCCGCACCGGATCCTCCGCGAGCCGCACCCGCGGATCGCCGATCGTGCGCAGCACGCGGCGGCGCAGGTCCTCGAGACCGCCGACGAAGTCGATCAGCAGGCGCTCCAGGGGCTCGAAGAACAGCGCGTTGATGGTGAAGTCGCGGCGCCGGGCGTCCTCCTCCGCGGTGCCGAAGACGTTGTCGTCGACGATCAGCAGGTCGTCCTGCTCATCGCCCTCGTCGCGCTCGGGCGGCGCGGCCCGGAAGGTCGAGGTCTCGACCACGTGGTCGCCGTAGACCACGTGCACCAGCTTGAAGCGCCGGCCGATGATGCGGCCGTTCTGGAACATGCGCTTGATCTGGCGCGGATGGGCTTCGGTGGCGACGTCGAAGTCCTTGGGTTGGCGGCCGAGCAGCAGATCGCGCACGCAGCCGCCGACCAGGTAGGACTCGAAGCCGCGGCGGCTGAGCCGGGTCACCACCCGCAGGGCGTCGGGATCGATGCGCTGCTCGTCGATCCCCGGCACCGACAGGATCCGAGCACCGGCCGCGCGGGCCCGTTCGAGGGGGTCCCCGCCGCGCGGCTCGAATTCCTGTGGGGTCGCGGCGCCCAGCTCGTCGATCACCCGCCGTTCCCGGTCGCGCGTCGATCGCCGGCCTCGGCGGCCCCGCCGTCGCCGGTCGTTCGGGTCGGCGGAGAGCGAATTCGCGTGACGGGCGCTGCTCACGTGCGGTCGGAAGTGGGGCTGAAAAACAAGCTCATCGGTTCAGGCAGGATAGCCGCGCCCCCCGCCGCCAGGGCAAGCCCACCCCATGGGCCTGCCCGCAGGCCGGCGGATCCCGGCCGCAGCTTGCGGCACAGCAGCCCGGGGGCTACTCTGCCGCGCCTCCAAAGGGCAGTAGCTCCAACGGTAGAGCGGCTGATTCCAAATCAGTAGGTTGGGGGTTCGAATCCCTCCTGCCCTGCCATCCAGGGGTCTGGGCGGCGTCCGGGCCCGCGCTGCGGGCCGCCGTCGGGCCGCCCGGGGATCCAAGCCCCGCTGCCCGGCTCGAGCCCGGCAGCGCCGGAGCGGGGCCTCGGCCGGTTCCGTCGCTCGGGTCAGCCGTTCGAGCCCACCGTCCGAGCCCACCGTTCCCTGGCCCCGCGCCTCTCCCGGCCGACCGATCCGCCCGCCTCCATGCAGCTCATTCACCTCGATGGCGACGCGGCGTCGGACTCCGGCGATGCCGCCGGCCGCGGGGATCGGGCGCAGCGAACGCCGGACGGGGACTGGTCGGCTGGGGGCAAAGCAGCGGGAGGTTCGGCGGCTTCGAAGGCTGGCCAGCCCGCGAAGCGGGGCGGGACCAGCGGCGAGGCGAGCGGTCGCTCCGCACCCGCGAAACCGGCCGCCCCTCGATCCGCTGCGCCGAAGGGTTCCGCGGCGGCCGGCAAGGATCCTGGTCCGGCTCCGCGGCAGAGCGGCAAGCCGGTCGGGGGCGCCCGCGCGAAGCCCGAGGCCGCGGCCAAGGGGCAGCGGTCGGACAAGTCCGCTGCCAAACCCTCCTCGAGCGCCGGCGCCGGCTCCGCGGCCAGGCCCCCGGGGAAAGCGCCGTCGAAAGCCGCCGGCAAAGCGCTCGGCAAGGCGCCCGGCAAATCAGCCGGCCAGAAATCCCCCGGCGGCAAGGCCAAAGGGAGCGGCGCCCAAGCGAAATCCTCCGACGGGCGAGGCGCGGCCGCGAAGGCTGGGAAAGCGGAGACGCCCAGGACCGCGGGCGGCGGCCTGCCGAGCCGCGCTGGCGAGGCCCAAGCGGCCCGCCAGAACGCTTCCGCCGAGCGGGCGCCTGCTGCGAAGCCTCCCGGCTCGAAGCGCGGGGCGCCGCCGCTCCCCGGGGGGGAGCGCTCCGCCGTGGAGCCGCCGACGAGTTCTGAGGCTGCTTCGGACACCCCGGGGCCGCTCGCTGCCGCTGGCCTCCGAAACGCGGGTTTCGATCCGCTGACCGGCCCCAAGGCCGGCGGGGCGCAGTCCGCTTCGTTCGGCGCTGGGCGAGTGGCCCCTGCGCTGAGCGTCGGCGGGCCCGGCGACCGCCCCGCCGCGCCGGCCGTCGCGCCGATCGAACCGGCCAAGGCCGCCGCAATGCCGGTTGCGAGATCGACCTCGGAGGCCGCTTTCGATTCCGGCACCTCGCCCGCTGCTCACCCGGGCGGCCCGCCGGCTCTGGTCTCGCAGCTCCACGGCTCGCTGGAGCCCGCAGACTCCGAGGAGCCGCTGGGCGACGAGCTCGCCGATGCGCCGGCCGACGACGGCGCCGATCCTCGGGGCGAGCCCCTGGACGATGCGCCGCCCGAGGATGCCGGCCCGGGGCTGGCGAAATCCGCCCCGGAGCCGGGCTCCATCGGAGCCCAGGCGACGCCCTGGCCGCGCCACCGCGGTCGGCTGCCCACCCGTCCGCCGACACCCCAGCAGGTCGAAGCCAAGGCGGCGTCGGACGCGGCCCTGGAGGCCCGCGAGGCGGAGGGCGACGAGCCCGATCCGGAGCTGGCCAAACGCCCGCTGCCCAGCGAGGACGAGCTGCTGGAGGCCCTGACCTGGGCCTTCCAGGGCGAGGAGGTGCCCAGCGGCCTCCTGCCGTCCTTCGCGCGCCATGCCCGGCTGGTGCTCGAGGCCAATCGGCAGCTCAACCTCACGGCGATCATCGAGGCCCGCGAGGTGGCTGTGAAGCACTACCTGGACTCCCGGCGCGCCACCCGCCTGCTGCCGATGCTCGGCAAGCACGTGGTCGACCTGGGCTCCGGGGCCGGCTTCCCCGGCATGCCCGCGGCCCTGGGGGAGCCCAACTGCCGCGTGACCCTGGTCGAGACCCGCAAGAAGAAGGCCGACTTCCTGGAGCAGTCGATCCGCCAGCTCGGCCTCAAGAACGCCCGCGCCGTGTGGGCCCGCGGCGAGGACTTCTTGGCCACGCAGCGCTGCGACGTGGTCTTCATCCGGGCCCTGTCCTCGGTGCGCGAGAACGTGCGCATGCTGCGCAAGGTGCGGCATTCGTTCATGGACCTGATCCTGTTCAAGGGGCCCTCCTGGTCGCGCGAGGTGCGCGCCAGCGAGCGCGAGGCCGAGCGCCTGGGCTTCCGCCTGGACACGGTCTGGGAGCACGAGCTGCCCGGCGGCATGGGCCAGCGTGCGTTGTTGGTCTATCGCTCCCCTTCGGCCCACTGACCCCGCCCCTCGATGCCGCTCTGGGCTTGGATCGCTGTGGGCCTCGGGGTCCTGTTCCTGGTCTTCGTGGTGATCACGATCCGCCACTATCCCGACGACAACTCCTTCTGAGTCCGCGCCTTCCGAGTCCACCGGCCAGTCCTGAACCGAGCGAGTCTTGGGCGGGGGACTGCGGCTCGAGACCGGTGGCGGGGGACCTGTGGCGGGGGACCTGTGGTCTGGCACGGGCCAAGGCCAAATAGCGGCCACACCCCGAGGCGCCGTACGCTCGGCAGGAGCGCGCCAGGACCGGGCCACGCGCTGGGAGGAGCCTGCCCGGGATGCCGTCCGCAGCGAGGCCGTCTGGATTCAGGAGCCTTGGACGCCTGTCGCCCGTCCGCCTGGGGCGGCCGTCAGCACGCTGCTGCGGCCACCCCAGGATGGTGCCCGAGGGGGGACTCGAACCCCCACCTCCTTAGCGGAGACAAGGACCTGAACCTTGCGCGTCTACCAATTCCGCCACCCGGGCTAACCAGGGGGCGGGAACAGACGCAGGCCCGGGGCGGCAGGTCAA
>JBIKLM010000365.1:0-4626 GCA_044359835.1 Planctomycetota bacterium | reverse complement strand
GGCCAAAGCCCCAGGCAGACCGAAAGCATCCGTTCGAACCGCATCACCAAGCCTCCTCCGAGACCACGCCTCGGCCTTCTTCGATCACCACGCGCCGGCCCGCCTGCAGCCCTTCGAAGCGATCGGCGCGCCCGGAGGGCCAGCGCACCTCCAAGTAAGCCAAGCGCTCGAAAGGGCCCAATCCGAAGTGCACCCAGGGGCTGTTCGCCGACTGGAAGCTGCCGCCGGTCTGCACCTCGCCGAGCAGCGCGAATTGCTGGGCTTCCGGCACGCTGGGCGGGAAATCCGGCACGGCGATCAGCAGCGCGCCGTGGGCGCTGCGGCTCGTGCGCCGCGGCCCTTCGGTGGGCGTCGCGGGGCCGCGCAGCAGCACCTGCAGGCGTCGGGCGTCCGGACCGAGGTCGTTGATCCCGAGCGCCGCGGGGCCATCGATGCGCGCCAGCAGCAGGTCTGGAGCGCCGTCGCCGTCCAGGTCGCCGACGGCCGAGCCGCGCGCGCCCAGTTCGGGCGCCAACAGGCTCTGCGGGCCGCCGGGCAACACGCGCTTGACGCGCGCCGCGGGCCCGAGCTCGAACAGGCTGGCGGCCTGCCCGTAGCGCGTGCCGGTGTCCGCCCGATCGGCCTGGGGGTACACGTGGCCGTTGGCGGTCAGGAGCTCGACCCAGCCATCGCCGTCGAAATCGCACAGGTGCACGCCCCAGGACAGCAGGCGGCGCGTTTCGGCGCCCAGACCGTAGCGATAGGTGGCCGTGCGATAGCCCACCTCAGCGCCCAGGTAGAGCTGCGTGGGCTCGTCTGAGAAATTGGTCACGCACAGGTCGAAGCGCCCATCGCGGTCCACGTCCGCCACCGCCACGCCCATGCCCGCTTCGGCCATGCCGTCCTGGTTGAGCGCCACGCCGGCCGTCAGCGCGCGATCGACGAAGCGCGCCCTGCCGTCGTTGATCCACAGCCGGTTGGCCATCGAATCGTTGGCCACGTAGACGTCGCTGTCCCCGTCGAGGTCCGCATCGAAGGGCGCCACGCCCAGGGTGTAGGCGGGCTGGTCCTCGGGCAGCTGCTCGGCGCTGGCCGCGCGGAAGCTGCCGTCGCCGTTGCCGAGCAGCAGGCGATCGGGTTGGGGCACCATGCCGCGCGGACCGCAGAAGACCTCGTGACCCTTCCAGATGCAGGGGATCGCCAGGGCGCCCTGGCCCAGCTGGCCGAGCGGCGGCGCCAGGGGGTCGAGCTCCAGGTATTGACCGACGTACAGATCGAGCACGCCATCGAGGTCGAAATCCGCCAGCGCCAGGCTGGTGGCCCACCAGGGGATTTCGCCGGGTTGGCGCGGCGCGCCCGGAACCAGCCGTGCCCCGGCGGGGGCGTCGGCGGGAAACAGCCCGGCCTCGGCGCGCGGGACCAGGGCGCCCGCGGGGCTTTGGAGCAGCGCTTCCAGGCCCCCGTAGCCGCCCGCGACCAGGTCGTCGCGGCCGTCCCCGTCGAGGTCGCCCGTGGCCAGGCCGGTCCACCAGCCGGACAGGCCGGGCGCGGGCGCCGGCGCGAAATGGCCGGCGCCGTCGTTGACGAAGGCCTCGACATCGGCGCCGGGGCCGCTGACCGCCTGCCCGAGGCTCGCAAGCCCCTGGCTGAAAACCACGTCCAGGTCGCCGTCCTGCCCCAGATCGAGCACGGCCACCCCCGCGCCGTTGGCCTCGAGCACGGTCGCCTTCGCGGGTTCCCCGGAGCGATTGACGTAGGCCAGCCCGCGCTCTCGGGCCTGGTCCGGGAACACCACGGGGGCGCTGGGGGAGACCGCGGGCGGGGCTCCGGCGAGGGTCGGCCCCGGCGCGGGCGCCGCCTGCTTGCGGCAGGCGAGCGGAATCAGGGCCAGGGGCAGCAGCAGCGGGAAGCGGCGCATGGGCACGCCACCATAGCCGGCGCCGGGGGGCGGCCCACGGTTGACCGGCGCCGCGGGGGCTATAGGCTCCCTGCCGTGCCCCCCGCCAAGCGCGACGTCCACGAACTGATCCAAGCGGCCGAGCGCCAGCGCCCCGCTGCGCCCGCGGCGGCCGCGGGAGGGTTCCGCGCCCTGCGACAGCCCCTGGTGTGGGCGCTGCTGTTCCTGGCCTTCGCCCTCGGGCGCCTTTCGGTGGGGGACCCCCGGGCCAGCGGCGGCGCCGCCGGCGCCCCGGATCGGCCGCCCAGCAGCCCCGGCGCGCCCGCGGCCCCCGGCCTCTCGCCCACCGAGCGCCTGGGCGGCGCGCCCCTCGAGGAGATGGAGCGCGCCCTGTTCGACCCGCAGAACCGCTTCTCGGTGCTGGCCCTGACCTACGCCCAGACCCCGCGCAACCGCCAGTGGGCCCAGGACCTGGTCTCCTACCTGGCCGGCCTGGATCTGCCCGTGGCGCCGCCCCAGGCGGTGGGCGAGCAGATCCTGATCCTGGTGGGCGCCAGCCCCGAAAAGCCCGACCTGGACGGGCTGCTGGCCCGCATCCGCGCCACGCCGGACGCCAGCGGCCGCCGCACCACCTTCGCCTCCGCCTACCTGGTCTCCCTGGACGAGGCCCTGCGCCGGCGCTGATCGCAGGCCAGCGAGACTCGGGCCCCGCTTGAGCCCGGGTCCGGCCTGCGGCCCCGTTCCGGTCGCCCTACCGCCCTCCGGCGCGGCCGGGGCGACCTCGCGCGGGGGTGGCGCCCGGGCGCCTCGGTCCCTACACTCCTCGGCCCTTCGAGCGGCCCGGCGGCCGCCCGCACCTCCCCTGCCCGCAGGCCCGGCCTGCCCACGCTCCACGCCATGTCGATCCACTCCAGTCTGCGCGGCATCAGCACCCTTTCGGGCGAGCGCAGCGTGCTCAGCCGCTTCGAGCGCGTCCAGAAGATGATGCGCGACGGCAAGCTCAAGGCCGAGGGCGGCTCGCCTTATGGCCTGCCCAAGATGCGCACCAAGATCAAGGTCGCCGGCAAGAAGCCCAAGGAAGCGCCCAAGGCCGAGGACGAAAAGGGCAAGAAGGACGCCAAGAAGCCGGCCGCCGCCGCGGCTCCGGCCAAGGCTGCCCCGGCCAAGAAGTGAGCGAACGACCGGCGCAGGGCGAGCGAGCCGGGGCGAATCCGGGCCGCGCGCCGCGCCGGTTGGGACCCTGCGGGCGGCCTGCGGCGGACCCAAGCTGGCGGCTGCTTCCCGCAGCGATCGAGCGCAGGTCGCCTTCCGCGGGACCCGGGGTCGCGGCCCGCATGGCAGCGCATCGATTCCGGGCCGCATGGCGCGGCCCCTGCAAACGGCTTCCCCGGGTCTCCCTACGCTTTTCCTGCGGGCCGCATGGCGGCCCGAGATGACCGCCTCCCGCCCGGCCCGCGAGCGCCGCGGCCTGCCTGTGTTGTCCGCTCGACCCGCCCCCTGGCTTCCGCGCGCCGACCACGGCGCTGATCCGCGGGCGGCGGTATTCGGTGCCTGCAGCGCGCGGGAACCGGGCGGCGCCGGGCAAGGCGCCGCGCAGCAAGGCGCCGCTCCGCACGGCCACGCGCAGCACGGCCACGCGCAGCACGGCCACGCGCAGCACGGCCCCGGAGAAAGCGATGCCACCGCACCCGCTGCGGCGCGGCGCGGCTCGGACCGGCCCGATGCTTTGGTGCCCGGCCCCCCTGTGAACCCGGCGGCGCAAGCGCTGCGCGGCGAGGGCGGCCCCGGGGAGGGCAGCGCCCCGGTGCTCGAGGTCTTCGCCTCCCTGCAGGGCGAGGGGCTGTATGTGGGCGAGGCCCAGATCTTCCTGCGCCTGGCGGGCTGCGCTCTGCGCTGCCGCTATTGCGATACCCCGCATTCCTGGGCCCTGCCGTCGGGAAGCGGTGCTCCGCGGGGCCTGGGCTGGCTGACGCCGCTCGAGGCGGCCGTGGCCGTGGCGCGCGCCGAAGCGCGGCCCGGCGAGGACCACGGGCCGCAGCGCAGCGTGTCGCTGACCGGCGGCGAGCCCCTCGAGTGGGTCCCGTTCCTGCGCGGGCTCAGACCGCTGCTCGGCTCCCGGCGGCTGCACCTCGAGACCTCGGGACTGTTCCCGGAGGCCCTCGAGCGCGCGCTGCCGGCCGTCGATCACGTCAGCTTGGACCTCAAGCTGTGGTCCGACATGCTGCCCCCCAAGCCGCTGATCGGCGGCGATCGGCCGGCGCGGCCCTCCGCGGAGCCGCCGCCCCAGTCCGCCCAGGACCTCGCGCGGGCGCGCCGGGCGAGCCTGCGACTGTGCCGCGGCCGCGACGCCAGCGCCAAGCTGGTCCTGACCGACCGCAGCTCGGCCGCGGAGGCCCGGGCGGCCTTGGCCGACCTGGCCGAACTCGCGCCCGGCCTGCCCCTGTTCCTCCAGCCGGCGACCCCGGCGCTCGAGGCCCGCGCCCCTTCGGAGGCGCTGCTCGCCGCCCTGCTGGACGAGGCCCTGGACCTGGGCCTGCGGCCGCGCCAGTTGCCCCAGATCCACAAGCTGCTCGGGCTGCCCTGACGGGCTCCTCGAGCATCGATTCGGGGTCGGCGCGCGGCGCCGCCGCCCGCGTGTTTCGGGGCTTTGGCGCCCGGGCGATCCCAGGGCCCGTGAGGCTGCTTCCGCCGCCGCCGCCGGGCTGCGGGCCGCGGCCGTCCGGGGCGCCGCGGCCGGCCCGCGCCTTCCA
>JBIKLM010000364.1:0-4632 GCA_044359835.1 Planctomycetota bacterium | reverse complement strand
ACCGCCTGAAGCCCGCCCTCCTGCGCCGCGTCGACGCCCACAAGAACCACCACTCGCACACCTGATCCCACCGGATCCCCAACCAACGAGCCGCCCCCGCACCACCCCGGGGGCGGCTCGCTGACCATCCGGAATCCCGCGGACCTCCCAACCGATCAGGACGCCGCGAGGGTGCTGGATCCACAGCACAAGGGGTAACGAGCCCGGGCATCGGCACCTGTCCTGGGCGGACCCGACGCCGCCGGCTAGCGTCAGCACCCCCGCGGAAGCTTCTCCCCCAAGGCGGAGCGCACTCAGGCGCGCTGATCGCCGCGGATACGCTGCGCTCGGAGTTCGATGGCGCGCCGGAGCTTGCTTCGGATGCGCGGTTCGAAGGGCAGGTCATCGAGCGTGGGAAGCCATGTAGGGAATCTGGCGAGCAGCTGGTCAAGAATCCGGATGGTGGCCTTGTCAGGCAGACCGGCGGACCGGCCCAGGGCGATGAAATCCTTACGGCGAATATCTGTACCGCTACGGCCCTCGATCGGCAGTGCCATGGTGAGGTCGCCGTACGGCAAAGTGCTCGGCAAATCGTAGGCCGGAGCGACGCGCCATTCTCCTCGCTCCAGGATCGAGAGATTCTTGGCGTGCAGGTCGCCGTTGCCGGTCAGGTAGGCGAAGGCGAATTGGCGCAAGAGATCGCGGGCGGCGACGAGCGGGGCGGCACACTTCTGGGACAAGGCTCCGAGCAGTTCTTCGCTGCTCACCCGGTACTTGTCCGCGGGGTAGCGGCCGAGCACCTGGCAACCATCCTCGAGGGCCAGGGCACGCAGGCCAGCTGAATGGGGCTCCCGATCGAAGCGTTGGACCAAGAGGCCCGGTCGCCCCGTGCGATCATGGACGATACAGGTCTTGGCCACTTCGAGACCGGATGCCTGCGCCGCCCCATAAAAGCACGCCTCGTTGGCTACGAGGTGCGGGTACTTGGGCGGATCGAGTTTGAGGATCCAAGCGGCCCCTTCCCATCCAACGGGCAGCGCTATCGTGATCCAAGCGGAAAGCTTGTCCTGCGCCCCGGGCAAGGCAGCGCGATCCAGCAGGTCCTTGCCGGTCGCTGCGGCGAACAACTTAACGAAGTCGAGGTCCTCGAAGCGCTGGATCAAGGCTGCGGACGTCTCCTGAACCTCGGCCTTGGCGACCGGATGGAGACCCTCCGCCGGATCGACCGGCAGCACCTGCACATCGCCGGGGGTGTCCTCCCCCACCGCGAGCAGGAGCGTGAGCTCGTCCTCGAGAGAAGTCTTGGTCGCACGCTGGAGAGCGGTCAGCCGCCGCCCCTCGGGAAGCAGCCCCGCGAAGAAGGCGGGCACGGCACCGCCTGGCGTGCGAACAGGCGACGCATCGCGTGGCAGGCTGAAGGCCACCGCCGGGCCCTGATAGTCCGCTCGATACTCGAATCGAATCGCGCCCGGTTCGCGCAGGAGCCAGGCGGCGGGACGCCCAGCCTTGGACACGAGGGCGCGCTCGATGCGCTTGAGGTCGGCGGGCTTCACCGTCCCCGCTCCCCCAGGTCCGCGGGGCCTGTCGAACCGGGGCCGGTGAGTTCGAGGCGCAGGCCGAGGGTCGCGAGCAACCGGAGCACGGCGTCGAGGCGCAGGGTCGGCTTGCCGGCCTCGACCGTGTGCACGAAGCGGGTCGAGCACCCGGCCAACTCGGCCAGCTCGACCTGAGTGAGGCCGAGGGCTTCGCGGCGCGCCCGAACCCCTCCAGCCAGGGCGGCGATGAATGATCGATCGTGCACGACGCTGCTAAATTCGGCCCCCGCGCAGCCGGAGTCAAGGCAATTCTGCACGTTCGTGCACAACCTGACCCCAGACGGGGCTCTCGCGGGCTAGGAGCCCCTCCGCATGCACGCTCGTGCATCCGCTGCCGGTGAAACGGGCTTCGGCTCGGGCCGCCGGAGCGCTAAGCAGTTCCCGGGGCAAATCCCGCCGCCAGCGAGGGTTCCTGGGCCACAGCTGTGCCTGAGGGCGGCCCAGCTCGAGGGGGGGGCGCGAAGCCCGCTCGAGCCGGAACAACGCGGGTCGGTGAGGCCGCTGAGCGCTAGGAGCCGCTCAGCGCGACGATGCCCACGTCGTGCCCTCGGGTCGGCCAGGTCAACCCCAGCCGGCGCTGTCGATCAGGTCCTGGTCCCAGAGGCCGCGAAAGGAATCCGGGAGGTGCTTGGACACCAGTCAATGCGGCTTGAGGCCAACGTCCCCCAGGCTCAGCACGCAGATCGTCTGTGTGCCAGCCTCGATCACGAAGGGCGTCAGAGTCGATGTATCGGGTCCCGAGGCTCCGCTCCAGACCATGCACTCGTAGTTGCCGGGCAACAGCGGTGCCGGCCCGTATGGATGCTCCGTAAACTGGAAGTACTTGGGGTCGAAGATCCGGTATTGCCCGTCAGGACCCAGGGTCAAGCTGCCTGCGGGCACGTAGACGACGACCAATCCATCACGATAGTTCTTGACCTGACTTCCGAGCAATTCGAACGACACCTGACCGCGCTCGCTCGGCAGAGCAATTTCGACGATCTGATCCTCTTGGGTCACGTTCAAGAGCCGATACTGGCCGGGACCGGGAGGATACCTTATGCCTGGAATGCTGCCCTCGAAGGAAAACGCCCACTCTCCGAGCGCGAGTCCCTCCATGCGCACGCCGTTGATATGGCTGTTGGTGACGATCAATTCGCGCCCGCCATACTCCGAAGACAAGCTCAGCCTGCCCAGACTGTTCTGGCCTCCGGCCGGTCCAGCGCTGCGCAGAGTGCTCGGGTCCTCACCGGACGAACTGACAAAGCGAAATTCGACGACACCTGCATCTTGGTCGTAGAGCAGTGCCGTGTCCAGTTCGACCTCGGTCGCTTCGGCGCCAAGGCCAAGCCACTGCACTTTGATGGGAACCGTCCGCCTGCCATTCCGCTCCAGATCGATGGTTGCCTTCACGAGGCCATCCGGAATCGCAGGCGTCGGAGCAGTCAACACCAGCGCCTGGTTGCAGCCTGACAACAGACCTTCCCAGCCCGGTACTCCGTCCAGGCAAGGCTCCAGATCAGGACCGTAGGCGTTGACCACCCCGAGCCCAAAATCTGCATCGTCCGGGACTATGATCCCCAGCGCATCCCGGAATCCTGGCCCCAGGTTGATCTTAGAGCCGTCCGTCTTCGCAACGAGCACGACACCGCCCCCGAGCAGGAATCGCAGCTTGAAGTCCGCTCCACTGGAGGGCACCGGCAGCAAACGTTCCCGAGGCTCTCCCTCGACGGCTCGACCGGTGAGTCGGAGTCGGTAGGTCAAGCCAGGCATCAGTCCATGGATCTGGTACTGGCCCATTACCGAATTGACCTGCTGCCTTTGGTGGTATATCGCGTGAAGCCCAACTTCCAGCCTGCTCGCATCGGCACGCGATCTGGCTGCATCGCGGGTCGGCTCGAGGTCAGAAATCAATGGAGCATCGACAGCGTCCACATGCAGGATCAAATCAAGGTCACCGACCTCAATGCCCTCTGGAAGCTCCACCCTGCCGGTGACCGTGGCGAAAGGATCGATGGTGACGCGAAGGGGTGCTCTAGTCGTCTGGCCAGCCAGGACCTCGAGAATTCCAGCCCCTCGGGTCGGGTGCCAGGCGATGATCGCACCTTGACCTCCCGGAGCAATCATCGGCCCTGCGACCCCTCCAGACTCGTCGGAAGTTCCCAGGTGGTTTGCCATCCCGTCTGCTTGCCAGAACGCATGAGCGCCAGAGACCATCACCCCCTGTCGATCGACCACCTCCAGCAGGATCCGTTCGCCGGACTTCGCGCTGATTTGTCCGGGTTCGGCTGATCGTGATACACGCGGAACATCCAAACCCGCGGGGGGCTGCGATTGCACAGCTTCCGAGGAAGCCTCCCGTTTCTGTTGTGCAGCCCGTTCTTTTCCTACTGCTTGATCATCAGAGCTCCGAATGGCTAAGCCAATGGCAAGAGCCACAGCCACCGCGCTCAATAGCATTCCCTTCTTCATCTTGCGGCCGCTTGTTCCAGGCGTTATTCAATCTCTTGGGTTCGATCGCCCCTCACAGGCTTGAATGAGACTAGGCCAAACTACAAGCAGGCACCACCGATCTCATTGCCGCTTACTATCGGCGAGCACTGCCCTGCAGGGCAACTGGGATTCTGCTGCCTGCACTGACCTGCGGCTGAGGCGACCCAAGGTCCCGATCCTGTTTGGGTAGCGATCCCAGTGCAGCAGGGATTCTGGTCGCACTGACAAGTCACCTTTGTGACGTTCTTGCCAGTCTCGTCGACATAAGTGCTGATCACTCTGGTGCAGTCGATCGAGCAGGCCTTATTGGTACAGGTAGGAAAGCTAGGCGCTGTGTTTATAACACAGTTCGTATCCACGGCGAATCCTGAAAGGGCGCCGAATATCAGGAGGCAGGAAGCCTGGTGGGCCATAATGCGTGCGACGCGTTGAAGGGCTTCGACTTTGGCTTTCATGAGTAAAAAAACTTGAGGAAGCCAGTGCCTAGCTTTCGGATCGTGACCCTTCATTGGCTGAAGGTACCGTATGCCGGGCCGGGGGGGGGGGGGGGGGGGGGGGGGGGGGCGCGGGGGGGGGGGGGGGGGGG
>JBIKLM010000363.1:0-4670 GCA_044359835.1 Planctomycetota bacterium | reverse complement strand
AGAGGCTGGGATCGAAGCGCAGCGACGATCCCAGCCTCTGTGGCCGCCGGATGGCGGCCCAAAGGCATGCTGACAGGCTGGTCTGACCGCTCGGGCGCAGCCCGAGTCGACTTTTTCCAGGCTGTCAGAGGCTGGGAAAAAATCGGCGCGCAGCTCTGCTCGGGGTCGGTGGGGGACTGGCGGGGCGGGGGCCGGGGTGCCGGGCGGCGCAGGCTGTGTGTTCAGGGCGTTCAGGGTCTTCAGGCCGGCCCGCGATCCCGGTCTCGCCCGTTCGACGGCGCCGGGGCAGAGGAACGGGCGACCCCGGTGGAGGCTCGAGGGGCCTGCGGGGCGCGGGGTGGGACGCACCGCCCCGTCCCCGGGCATCTTTGGAACGGGAGGGGGGCCGGCACAAGCCCGCGGCGGAACCGCTGCGAGGTCCCCGGGGCTATCTTGGCGGCCCCTTCGCCCCCTCCGATGCCTGCCATGCCCTTCTCCGCAGCCCTGTTCTGCACGAGCGACACGATCCCCGCGGCTCGGCCGGGGGCCTGGCTGGCCCTGGGGCTGGCCCTGGCGGGCCTCTTGGCCTGGCCGGCCGCAGCGGGCGCCGCCCAGGCGGAGGGCGCCGCGGGCGCAGGTCCGGTGCCCCAGGGCGTCGGCGCGGGCTCTCAGGGGGCCGGTCCTGTGGTCCAGGCGGCACCGCTGCGCTACGCGCGGGTCGGCGCTCAACCCCAGCCGCTGCTCAACCTGCCCGACCGCAAAGCCAACGAGCTGCTGCAGCTCGCACCGGGCGGCCTGGTGGCGATCCACGGCGAGCAATCGGGTTGGCTCAAGGCGGATGTGCCCGGCGGCTTCCCGGTGTGGGTCTTCGGCCGTTTCCTGAGGCCCACCGACCAGCCCAACGTGATGGAGGTCACGCGGGACAACGTCAACATGCGGCCCCTGCCTTCCTCGGAGGTCAACAGCTTCCCGTTGGCGCAAAAACTCAAGCTCGGCGATCGGCTGGCCGTGATCGGTCGCGCCGACGAGAGCCTGCCCCTCGCGGACGACTGGGTGAAGGTCTGGAGCCCGGCGGGGGTCTTCGGCTGGATCCCCGCGGAGGGGGTGCTGCCGATCGAACGCAACGAGGACGGACTCGAGCTCTGGCAGCGAGCCGAGCAGGGCGCGACGCTGCGGCCCGCGCCGGTTCCGGCCGTCGATCGCGGCCCCGCGGGCCAGGGCGGCTCGGGCACCCAACCCGCGAGCTCGAGCCGGGTCAAGCCGCCCGCTCTGATCGCACTCGACGAGGCCCGCGCTCTGCTGAGCGCCGAACGCGCCAAGGACCTGCCGGACTTCGAGAGCGTGCGGCGCGCCCTCGAGCGCGCCCGCGGACTCGAGCCCGACCTCTTGACCGAGGCCGAGATTCAGAAGGAGTTCGAGATGGTCGAGGCCTTCGAGAAGCTCCATCGCACGGAGGCCCTGCTCGAGGAAACCCGGCTGCAGCGCCAGCAAGAGCTGCTGCGCGCCCGGGAGCGGCAGTGGGACGAACTGGTCAGCCGCGATCCCCTCTACGCGCGCTTCAGCCTGCGGGGCCGCCTAGAGCGCACCCAGAACGCCGACGGTTCACGCCAATATCGCCTGCGCCGCGGCACTGCTGCGGCCGCCGACATCCTGTGCCCGGACGGGCGCTACGACCTCGAGCTGTTCGTGGGCTGCGAACTCGGCGTGGTCGGCGATCGGCAGGACGGCACCGAGGTCGACCCCGACGCCAGCGCCCTGCCGCTGCTGCTGAGCGTGCGGCGCCTCGAAGTCCTGGCCACTCCGCGCGGCGGCTGACCGCGCCCGGCGCAGGGTCTGCCAGCGCTCGCAAGGGGCCGACCCTCGCGCTGTGGGAGTCCGGGCCGCTCGAACCGAACAGGGGCGCTCCGCAGGCATTCCAGCCTCTGGGGCCGCCGGATGGCGGCCCGAAGGCAGGCTGACAGGCTGGCCTGACGGCGCGGGCGCCGCCCGTATCGATGTCTGTCGGCCTCGCCTGCGCGAGGCGGGGAGCGTGCTCGTCAGGCGCCTTCGCGGGCGCCGTCCTCTGGAGTACGCCAGGCGCTCGCCAGGCTGGCGAACTCGCCGGCCCGGATCGCGGCGCGGATCGTTTCCATCCAGCGCTGGAAGGTGCGCAGGTTGTGCCAGGAGAGCAGCGTTCCGGCGAGCATCTCGCCGCTGTTGCACAGGTGGCGCAGATAGCCCCGGCTGTAGCGGGCGCAGACCGGACAGTCGCACTCGGGGTCGAGCGGCGAATTGTCCCGCGCGAAGCGCTGGTTGCGCAGGTTGACGCGTCCGCTGCCCACGTAGGCCTGGTGGTTGCGGCCATGCCGGGTCGGCGTGACGCAATCGAACAGGTCGATGCCGTGGGAGATCGCCATGGCGAAGTGCCGGCGCGTGCCCACGCCCATCAGATAACGCGGCCGATCCTCCGGCAGCCCCGGCGTGGCGCTCTCCACCGCCAGCTCCATGGCGCCGTCGTGTTCGCCCACGCTGACCCCGCCGACGGCGTAGCCCGGCAGGTCGAAGGCGGTCACCTGCGCCAGCGAGCGGGCGCGCAGGTCGGGGAAGGCCCCGCCTTGCACGATCCCGAATAGGGCCTGTGGGCGAGCCGCATCCAGCCCGCTGCGCCAGCGGGCCACGCAGCGCTCCAGCCAGCGGGCGGTGCGCTCCCCTGCGGCTTCGACGCCGGCGCGGTCGAGCGGGTCCGCGGCGCAATGGTCGAAGGCCATGATCACGTCCGCGCCCAGGTCCAACTGGATCTCGACCGCCCGCTCCGGGGACAGGTCGAAGGGCGAGCCGTCGATCACCGAACGCAGCCGCACGCCGCTCTCGTCGATGCGCGCCAGGTGGCCCAGGCTGAAGACCTGATAACCGCCCGAATCGGTCAGCGTCGGCCCCTCCCAGGCCATGAAGCGCGACAGCCCGCCCAGCTCGCGCACGACCTCGCTGCCCGGCCGCAGGGCCAGGTGGTAGGTGTTGCCGAGCAGCATCCGGGTGCCGGTGGAAGCGATCTGCTCGGGGGTCAGGCCCTTGACCGAGCCGCGCGTTCCGACCGGCATGAAGGCCGGCGTCTCGAGCGCGCCGTGGGGCGTGTGGAAGCGACCTACACGCGCCCGAGTGGACGGGCAGCGCGCCAGCAGTTCGAATCGAAAGGCCTGTTGGATCGAGGTCACGGGAGCGGAATCGGGGGGCGGCGTGTCGCTCGCGCGCGGGCGGGCACCGCGGGCCGTGGCCTGGAGGCCAAGCGCGGCGGGCGCGGGAGGGGCCGCTGGGCCGGTCGCCGCGGGGCGCAGGGGCGCGGCTCTGCGGCCAAGCCGCGGATCGGGAGGCCCCGGCCGTCGGAGGCCGCCGTAGACGGACTCCGAGGCCGGCGCTCGGCCTGGATCGGCGGGGCCGGGAAGCTCGCCCGGCTTGCCGCGGGTCAGATGCCGCGGATCTTAGCGCCGGGGTAGTAGTGGGCCAGGATGCGCTCCGCACCGAGGCCCAGCTCCGCGTAGCCGAGCGCTCCACGCTGGCACAGGCCGACGCCGTGCCCGTTTCCGAGCCCGCTGAAGTAGAGCCCATCCTGGATCGCTTCGCCCGGACGCGGCCAGGTGCTGAGGATGCGCCCGGAGCGCAAGCGATCGAAACCCAGGCGGCGGCGCAGCTCGTTGAAGGGCAAGCGTCGTTTGCCGCCGCTGCCGACCACCTCCACCTCCAGCCAGCGCTCGGCGGCATCCTGCTTGACCGGGGTCAAAGTCTGCAGGCGGTCGCCGAGGCCGAGCTCCTTGGCCAGGCGGACCAGATCGGAGCGCGAAGCGGTGAAGTTCCAGCTCGGATCGAAGCCGGTCCGCCCTGCCGCGCGTTTCGAAGCCGCAGGGATCGGGCGGCCCGATCCGGGGTTCGCGCGGGCCTCGCGCGCGCTGCTTTCGCCCGCTTGGCGGCAGGGTTCGCAGGCCACCGACAGGCTCGGGCCGGAGACCCCCGAGAAGACCGCGGCCTCGTCGGCGGTGCGCCCACCGCAGCAGGCGTGGTAGCGGGCGGCCAGCACCCGGCCCGAGAACTCGAGCACCAGACCGCGGCAGCCCGTCACGGAGTCGCTCAGCAGCCGATCGAGGCCGCGGGCGCGCGCGGCGCTGTCGGGGAGGAAGCGTCCGCGATAGGCCTGGTCGCGGGTGTCGTCCCACAGCTCGGGGCGGCCCGTGCCCAGGGCGCGCGCCTCGAGGGTGGCCACGGCGTAGCTGCGCGCGGCGATGGCCTGGGCTTGGATGGCCGCCCGGCTGCTGTTCCACAGGACCAGCTCGGCGGCCACCACGCCCTCGACGTAGGCCTCGAGCGGCGCCCAGTTGAGCGCCCCGAGGCCACCGCCGGCGCGCGGCTCGATCACCAGCGAGCCTGGATAGCTGCGCCCGTCGAAGCGCAGATCCCCGCCGGCCACCAGGGGCTCGAGGCGCACCCAGGGCAGGATCTCCGCGGCTCCGTCGGGCCGCTCCAGACGGATCCCGTCGCCCTCGCGCGCCAGGAGCGCGCGCTGACCGGGCGCCAGCTCGATCTCGAGCCGCAGCAGCCCCTCGGCCGAGGCCAGGCGGATCGGCGCCAATCCGCGGCTGCTCCAGGGATCCGGCGGCGAGGAGCGCGGCGCGGGCGCTTCGATCTCGACCGGCGGCTCCGGCAGGCGCGCCGCCAAGCAGGCG
>JBIKLM010000362.1:0-4673 GCA_044359835.1 Planctomycetota bacterium | reverse complement strand
CCTTCCTGATCCTGGTGGGCGGCCTGGCGCTGCTCGGCCTGGTGCTCTGGATCAGCCTGCGCGGCGACGGCGCCTGAGGCGCGCCGCGACAACTCTCGGGTCGAGCCCGAGCCTGCGATTTCCGCTCGAGCCCCCGCCCCGCGCCCCGCCGCCTAGGATCCCCCGTCCCCACGCCCGTCCCCGACCCCCCCCCGATGGCCAAGTTCCAGACCGCGCCGATCCCCACCACGGGCATGCCCCCGGGCGTGCCCTACATCATCGGCAACGAGGCTGCCGAGCGCTTCAGCTACTACGGCATGAAGGCCATCTTGCCGGTCTTCCTGACGCAGTACCTCCTGACCAGCCTGGGCGATCCGGACTTCATGACCGAAACCCAGTCGCGGGAGACCATGGGTTGGTTTTCGGCCTTCGCCTACTTCGTGCCCCTGTTCGGTGCGGTGCTGGCCGACGCGGTCTGGGGCAAGTACAAGACGGTGTTGTACCTCTCGCTGTTCTATTGCTTGGGGCACGGCACCCTGGCGCTGATGGACCTGCCGGAGGCCTGGCTGGCCAAGACCGCCGAGCCGCGCACGCTGCTGTGGATCGGATTGCTCTTGATCGGCCTCGGCGCCGGGGGCATCAAGCCCTGCGTCTCGGCCAACGTCGGCGACCAGTTCGGCCCCAAGAACAGCCACCTGATCGAGAAGGTCTACGCCTGGTTCTATTTCTCGATCAACGTCGGCTCCCTGGCGTCGTTCTTGGTCATCCCGATCCTGTTGGATCGGCACGGGCCGGGCGTGGCTTTCGGCGTGCCCGGCGTGCTGATGGCCGTGGCGACTTTCGTCTTCTGGCTCGGTCGCCACAAGTTCGTGCACGTGCCGCCGCGCGGCAAGCGCTTCCTGCGCGACGCCTTCACGGGGGAGGGCCTCAACGCCCTGTTGCGGCTGGCGCCCATCTACCTGTTCATCTCGGTGTTCTGGTCGCTCTACGACCAGAGCGCCTCGGCCTGGGTCGTCCAAGCCGGGAAGATGGACCTCAAGTTCATGGGCATCGAATGGCTGCAGAGCCAGTTCCAGGTGTTCAACCCGCTCCTGATCCTGATCTTCTCGCCGCTGTTCGCCTACGCGGTTTATCCCGCGATCAATCGGGTCTGGAAGCTGACCCCGCTGCGCAAGATCTTCCTCGGGTTCCTACTGACCGCCGGCTCCTTCGCGGTCATCGCCCGCATCGAGGCCCAGGTGGCCCGCGACGAGCAGGCTTTCCTCGGCGGGATGGCGCTCGAGATCACGCCGCAATCGCTCGACCTGCAGGGCAGCCTGCTCGCGATCGACGAGTCCGGGAGGCCCGACAGCGCCCGCGGCCTGGTCGATTCGATCTTCGGCGCCGAGGCGCTGGCGGTCGTCCAGGGCGCCCGTGGGCTGGGCAAGGACACACGGGTGTCCGCGATCCCGATGGGCGAGGTCGCCGCCGTTTCGACGCGGCTCGGAAAGCTCGCGGCCGACCAGAAAGCGCGCCGCGAAGGCGAGCTCGGTGCGGCGCCGACCAAGCTCGAGGAGCTGGCCGATTACCGCAAGCAGCACGCCCAGCGCCTGCGGAGCCTGGATGTCGAGTTTTCCCAGGAAAGCCGGACGCTGCGCGAGCAGCTCGAGAGCGCCCTGGCCGCCCTGCCCGCCGGGGCCGCTGCCGCACAACTAGCGACCGCCCTCGGGCTCGAGGCTCCGGCGGATCCCGACGCCCTGGCCGGCGCGGAATCCGAGCGGCCCAAGTGGGTCTCCGCGGGCTTCCTGAAGCTCAAGGACGGCCAGCCCGCGCGGCCGATCGAACGCCCCAACATCGTCTGGCAACTGCTGGCCTATGCGATCTTGACGGCCGGCGAGGTGATGGTCTCGATCACCGCTCTCGAATTCGCTTACACCCAGGCCCCGCTGCAGATCAAGTCGTTGGTGATGTGCCTGTACCTGCTGGCGGTTTCGCTGGGCAACTCGATCACCGCGCTGGTCAATCTCTTCACCGCTGACGAGTACGGGAATTCGACGCTGCAAGGCGCTTCGTACTACTGGTTCTTCGTCTGGCTGATGCTCGGCGCCACCGCGGTCTATGCGCTGGTTTCGTCCTTCTATCGCCCCAAGACCTACGTGCGCGACGACGCGGCTGCGGGCGCCTGACGCCGGGACCCACGGGACCCGAATGCCCTTCGGGTCCCGCCGGGAGCGGCGCGGAGAACCCAAGCGGGCATCAACGGAGCCGCCCGAGCGGCGCCTGCGCAGGCCTGAAGGCCGCCCCCGGGCGGCCGCACAGGCTGGAATCTCGCCCGCCCCGCCGCGCAGCCCGCTCGGACGGGCTGCTCGCCCGGTCACGGCCGGCCGCGGGGCCTCCGGCAGGATCTAAAAGGCCCCCGAGAGCGGGCCGCTCGCGAGGATCGCCGCCAGCAGATGGGGCTCGAGTTTGGCGTGGGTTTCGGCGTTGGCGTAGCCCGCGTAGCCGACCGGGGTGGAGACGTCCAGGGGGAACTCGAGCGGCGCGCCGGAGAGGTCGGTCAGCGGCACGCCGGCCTCGCGCGCGCAGACCAGCGCACCGGCCAGGTCGTAGGGCTTGGTGGGCACGCTGGTCTTGCCCTCGCGGCGCGCGACCAGCGGCCGCAGGTCGGCCACGAAGCGATAGATCCCGCGCATCAGCAGCACCAGGTGCCCGGCGGACGAGATGTACTGGTCGTCGAAGCAGCCCCGCGTGTCGATGCCCTCCAGGCGCTCCAGGCGCTCGAAAAAGGCAGCTTCGACCCGCGCGATGCCCGGCCGCAGGTCCGGCGCGTAGCGGAAGAAGGGCAGGAAGGCGTGGTCGAGGCGCAGCTCGCCGTCCACGCTCACGCGGCGCTCGGAGAGTTTGGCCCCCAGGCCCCCGTCGCTGCCCAGGAAGCGGCGCTCTTCGATGCAGCCCAGGCCGCGGCGGCCCACGAAGCGCCGCGCCCGCCCGCCGTCGCTGGTCGGCAGCTCGCTGACCAGGCCGGCCACCAGGTCCCGGCTGGTGGGGGCGCCGCTGGTCGGCCGCGCGATCCCGATCACGGTGAAGGCCGAGCGCAGATCGGCCATCAGGTTGCGGGTGCCGTCGATCGGGTCGATCACGAAGGCCGGCCCGCCGTGGCCGAAGCCGTCGAGTTCGCGCGCCCCGCCGCGCCCGTCGGGCCCCAGGTGCCGCCAGCCGGTCTCCTCGGTCAGCAGCGAGAGCGGCCCGAGCCGGGCCAGGTCCGCCGCCCAGCCCTCGATGGCGCGCTCGGCCGGCACGTCGAGCCCATAGCTCAAATCCCCGGCCCCCTGTCCCGCCGGACGGGCCAGGGCCAGGCGCTCCTCGCCCTCGGCGCCGAGCAGCTGCCCGCGCACCACGGCGCAAAGCCGATCGGCCAAGCGCTCGGCGGCCGTCAGAGCCGCTTCGTCGCTGGGCAGGAAGGGGGGGGGCAGGCCAGGGTCGGAGCTCACGGCTGGGGGGTCACCGGGGGTGCCTCGGGGCGTAGGGAGCGCTCGCGCCCGCCGCCGCTCCGGATCCGGAAGCCGGCGGACGGGCCGCGGGGGCGAGGGTAGGTTTCGCCGCCGCCCCTCGCCAAACTATCCGCTCCCCGGGGCGCCCCGCCGCCCCCGTCCCACGCCCCGCCCGCTCCCGTGCGCAACGTCATCCTGATCGGTTCCGGCCCGGCCGGCTACACGGCGGCCATCTACGCGGCCCGCGCGAACCTGAATCCCCTGATGTTCGAGGGCGAGACCTCCTCGGAGGCCCCCGACCTGCTGCCCGGCGGCCAGCTCATGCTGACCACCGAGGTCGAGAACTACCCGGGCTTCCCGAGCGGCGTGACCGGCCCGGAGCTGATGGAGAAGTTCAAGGCCCAGGCCGAGCGCTTCGGGGCCGAGCTGCACCCCATGAACGTGGAGGAGTGCGAGCTGGCCGGCAAGGTCAAGCGCGTCAAGACCACCGACGGCGTCTGGCACGAGGCGCGCTCCGTGATCGTGGCCACGGGCGCCTCCGCCAAGTGGCTCGGCCTGCCCAGCGAAACGGCCCTGAGGAACCGCGGCGTGTCGGCCTGCGCGACCTGCGACGGCGCCTTTTTCAAGCAAAAGGCCGTGGCCGTGGTCGGCGGCGGCGACACCGCCATGGAGGAGGCCCAGTTCCTGACCCGCTTCGCCTCGCGGGTCTACGTGGTGCACCGGCGCGACAAGCTGCGCGCCAGCAAGATCATGCAGGAGCGCGCCTTCAAGAACCCCAAGATCGAGTTCGTCTGGAATAGTGGGGTGGAGGAGGTGTTGGACGTCAAGGCCAACAAGGTCACCGGCCTGCGGCTCAAGGACACCGTGACCGGGGCCGAGCGCATCCTGGAGGTGCAGGGCTTCTTCCTGGCGATCGGCCACCAGCCGAACACGCGCTTCCTGAAGGGCCAGCTCGACACGGACGAGCTCGGCTACGTCAAGGTGCGCCAAGGCACCTACACCAACCTGGAGGGCGTCTTCGCCGCCGGCGACGTGGCTGACCACGTCTATCGCCAAGCGATCACCGCCGCCGGCATGGGCTGCCAGGCGGCCATCGACTGCGAGCGCTGGCTCGAAGCCCAGGGGCACTGATCCCGCCCGAGGGCCGAGCCCGCCCGGGCCCTCGCCGCGCAGGCTTGTGCCCGTCGCGGTCAGCCGCCTGCAAGCGCTAAAACTCTGAGTTCG
>JBIKLM010000361.1:0-4680 GCA_044359835.1 Planctomycetota bacterium | reverse complement strand
TGATCATCTTCCAGTTGATCGAACTCATGGTTGCTGCGCGTCTTGGGGCGCCGCGCTGGCGCTGGTCCAGTGGAACAATCCGATTTCGAGGAGGATGTCGAAGCCGCCGTCGGTGCGCGCGGCCAGGGTCAGCTGGTCGAGCCCCGCGGGCAGCTGCGCCGCCTCGAGCTGTTCGAGCAGTCGACCGATCGAATCCAGGGGTCCAGAGCCGCGCAGCTGCAGCTCGAGCCGGGCCACGTCCAAGCCGTCCTGGCCGAGCCTGAGGGCCTTGTCGGAGCCGAGCTGCAGGGTCTGCAGGGAAATGCCCGCCCGGCTGGCGAACTCGCGCACCTGGCTGAACAGGTCGACGCGATCGAAACCGACCGGCAGCAGCGCCAGGAATTCCCGCTGCAAGAGGCTGGCCGCCTCCAGCATGACCTGGCACTGCTGCGTGTCGTGACGGAAGGCGCGCCCGTCGGCATGGGCCACGCGGTTGCGCAGGGTTTCCAGCTCGCGCTCCGTGCTCTGCCATTGCCAGGCCGGCCGCAGGCAGACGCCGAGCCCGAGGATCGGCAGCAGGCTGGCCCCGATCAGGACCGCCAAGCTGCGCCGCGGCCAGCTGGGCCGCGCGGCCCGCAGCGGGGCAGTGGTCTTTTCGGAGCTCATCGGCGGGTCTCCTCCGGTTCGTGCGCCAGCTCGCAACGCAGGGCGAACGGCAGGCCGGTCTGGCCGGTCTTGAGCCCCACCTGCGACGGCGGTTCGATCTCCACGGCCTTGAACAGGGGATCCGCGTCGAGGCGCGCCTGGATGGTGGCCAGGGCCTGGCGGGTGGCCAGGGGATCGGGCGGAGCCTCGCCCGTGGCGCTGAGGTGCATGCCCTGCTCGTCCTGCCGCAGGCTCAGGTCCACCAGGCGGGTGTTCGAGGGCAGCGCCGAGCGGCAGGCCGCCAGGGCCGCGCCCACGGGCCAACGGCGCTCGGCCACGGCGTCGAGGTGCCTGGCCTCGGCCTGCAGCTCCGCCAGCGCCCGCTGGACCGCTCCGGTGTCGGCCTCGTAGCGGGCCACGCGGCGCTCGAGCAACGAAAGCTCGTCGAACTCGCCCTCCAGGCTGATGCGCTGCTCGCTCCACCTGGAGTCGATCACCACGCCGAGGCCCAGCAGAGCCGCGGAGAGCACCCCGCTGAGGGCCAGGATGCGCCGCGGTTCGGGCGGCAAGCTGAGGCTGAGCGCCACGCTCGGCCGGCCGAGCTCGCGCGCCGCCAGCAGGCCCGGCAGGTGCCACTGAGCTTCGATCGGCGCCGGCTCCCCGACGACTTCCGCGGCGCCCACGGCCGCGTTCAAGGCCGGCGCCAGCTTCTTGACCCAGCCCTCGTCCAGGCCATACAGGTGCACGCGCTCGAACGGCTGGCCGCCGCTTTCCTTGCGCCACCAGCCGGCCAGGTTGCGGACCTCGTGCACCACCGCGACCCCGGCGGCCTCATCGCCCTGGCCGAGCTGCACGGGCAGGGCCGAGGACAGCACCACCTGCCCTTGGTGCAACAGGGTGATGGCCGTCTCGCGGTGTTCCTTGGAAATCGCCAGGCAGGCGCCCTGGATCGGGCCGGCGCTGCGCACGGCGTGGGCCCAGACCCCGGCCCGCTGGGAGACGCTGCGCTGGACGTGCACGCCCCGGCGGCGCAGCTCGAGCAGCAGCGCGGTCAGCAGGCGCCGATCCATGCTGAAGACCGACCAGTCGCGCCCGCCCTCCAGGGCCTCGTCGGAGAGGGCCCGATGGGGCACGGCCATGTACTCGACCTCGGAGGGTCCGCAGTCGAGCCAGCCCTGGGCCCTGCGGGTGAACACCTGCTGGAGTTCGCCCTGCTCCGCGGGCGGAAGGCGCAGGACGTGCTGGGTCAGCAGGCTGGCCCCCAGGGACAGCTGGATACGCCGGGGCCGGAAGCCGAGCTCGCGCGCCAGGCTCAGGGCCCGCTCCGCCACATCGGCGGGATACAGGTCGTCGAGCGGCACGGAACCGTGCTCGATCGAGCCGCCGGGGCCTTGGCGGACCCAGGCGAGGCGGTCGTCTTCGAGGTGCAGCAGGGGCTCGTAGACACGCGCCTTGGATCGGGGGGCGATGGGCATGGAGGGAGGCTCAGCGGGAAGAACTGGCCTGCTTTTCTGGGCTTTGGCCGGTATCGGCGGCCCCCGGGATGAACCTGAGCAGCGATCTGCGCAGGGACGGGCCAGCGGGAATGAAACCGGGCTGCCGGAACTCGTCGGGCCCGCGGTCCGTGGCAAACGGTCGGTGGAGGCGCACACATCGGGCAGACGAGCCCGCCAAGGCCCGGCACGTCCGCAGCGGCGACCTCGCGGTTCGTTCTTTGACCGCGGTCAGGGGAGGACCCGGAAGCTCCGCAGGGGTCCCGAGACAGGCTCGACGGCGCACGACGGGCAGCCCTCGCAGGCCCACCCGGTTTCCCTGGCGCTCGGACAGGCCTGCCACCGGCGGCGATCGGGACCCTGCCGGTCAAGGCTCAAGCCGGACGGGCTCCCTGGCCGAGAGAACCCAAATCGCTGATTTCCCTGCCATCGCCACCCCCCCGAAGCTCCCCATGGCACACCGTCGATCCGGCTTCTCGCTGCTCGAGCTGGTCATCACCCTGTCCCTGATCGCGATTCTGGTGGGGGTGGTCGGCTTCCGCTCCACCTCGGTGCTGGACAAGGGCAAGATCTCCAGCATCTCCCAGCTGGTCCGCAACCTGAAGACCGCCTGCGCGCTGTACCACAGCGACACCGGCCTCTACCCCTACGAGTACAGCAACTACCCGGCGGTCCATCGCAAGCTCTCCGGCGCCCAGACCGGCACCGCGGGCTGGGCGGGCCCCTACCTGGAGAAGCCCTTCGCCAACAACGCCACCAACCCCTACGGCTTGGTGCACCTGTACAACAACCTGAACACCACGGTGGGCGGCTACGACATCGACGGCAATGGCCAGGTCGAAGCCACCGGCAACGGCTGCAGCCTGGTCCTCTGGAACATCGAGCGGCCCGTGGCCGAAGCGCTCAACAAGGTCTTCGACGAGGGCATCCCGGGCGACTGGGAGCAGACGGGGCAGGTCAAGTACCTGGCCGGCGCGCGCCAGCTGGGGATCATGATCTATCGTTGAGCCCCGGGCTCGGCCGCCCCGCGAGGCAGCCGGCCAAGGCACAGCGCCGGCGCGGCCGCCCGCAGCCCCCAGCTCGACTCGGGACCGCAGCAGCCCGCCGACGAGCACCAGGAGCAGCGACCCGATCGGGTCGCTGCTTGCGTTCTGGAGCCGGATGCCCCCCGCGCCCACGGGTCTTGACGGCGCGCTATGCTGCCGGTGCGTCCACGGGACGCACCCCGATGATCCATCCCGACCCGGTCGCGCACAGCGTTTCCTCCGCCTCCCTCCCCCGGCGCAGCGGCGAGGCCCGCGGAGCTGACTGGCACAGCCCGCGGCGCGCGCCGCTGCTCGCCGCGCTCCCGCTCCTGTGCGGCGTCGCTGCGGCGCTGCTCGGAGCACCGGCTCCGGCCGCCCAAGGCCCACGGGAGCGCGCGCGCGCCTTCGAAGGCGCGACCCTGCTGCCGATCAGCGCGCCGCCGATCGAGAACGGGGTGCTGATCGTAGCCGGCGGTCGGATCGCCGCCCTGGGGCCCGCGGGCCAGGTCGAGATCCCCGCCGATGCGGAGCGCATCGACTGCCGCGGCCTGGTGCTGATGCCGGGTTTGGTCGACACCCACAGCCACGTGGGCTCCCCCTGGGGCGCGGACTCGTCGAGCCCCTTGCAGCCGGAGGTGCGCGCCCTCGATTCGATCGACGTGGCCGAGGCCAGCCTGATGCGCGCGCGCGCCGGCGGCCTGACCAGCCTGAACGCCATGCCCGGATCGGGGCACCTGATCGGCGGGCAGACCGTGTACCTGAAGCTGCGCCGGGCGCGCTCGGTCGAAGAGCTGTGCTATCGCTTCGAGGACGGCGCCGTGATGGGCGGCCTCAAGATGGCCAACGGAACGAACCCCCAGGGCGCCCCGCCCTTCCCCGAGACGCGGGCCAAGGCCGCGGCCTTGGTGCGCGCCAAGTTCCTGGAGGCGCAGGCCTACGCCGAGCGGCGGGCCGCCGCGGATCCCGAGGCCGAGCCCGTGGCGCGCGACCTGGGCTTGGAGGCCCTGGTCGAGGTGCTCGAGGGCAAGCGCATCGTGCACCACCACACCCACCGCGCCGACGACATCCTGAGCGTGCTGCGCCTGTCGCGCGAATTCGGCTTCCGCACGGTGCTGCACCACGTCAGCGAAGCCTGGAAGGTGCCGGACGAGATCCTGGCCTCCGGGGCCGCCTGCTCGGTGATCCTCGTGGACTCCCCGGGCGGCAAGCAGGAGGCCCGCGACCTGTCCCTGGACACCCCGCGCGTGCTGCACGAGGCCGGCGTGCCGCTGTCGCTGCACAGCGACGACTTCATCACGGACTCGCGCCTGTTCCTGCGCGCCGCGGCCCTGGCGGTGCGCGCGGGCCTGCCGCGCGACGCGGCCTTGGAGGCCCTGACCCTGGGGGGCGCGCGCCAGCTGGACCTGGAGGCGCGCATCGGCAGCCTGGAGGTCGGCAAGGACGCCGATCTGGTGCTGCTCGACGGCGATCCGCTCTCGATCTACACGCGCGTGCTCGAGACCTGGGTCGAGGGGCAGCGCGTGTTCGACCTGGATGCC
>JBIKLM010000360.1:0-4709 GCA_044359835.1 Planctomycetota bacterium | reverse complement strand
TCCGCGGCGCACTCGAGGCCGAAGCCCTTGAGCGTGTGCACGATCAGCAGGTAGGGCACCTTTTCATCGCCCCGGGAGGCCTCGAGCGCCTGCGTCAGGAGCTCGATGTCGTGCCCGCCGAGGTCGAACAACACGGCCAACAATTCCTCGTCCGAGAGCGACTCGAGCAGGCGCCTCGCTGCCGGCTTGCGCGCGATCAGGAACTGGCGCGCTTCGGCACCGTCCTTGCGGTACAGCAGCCATTGGAACTCGCTGTCGGTCAGCTCCTTTTCGATCAGCTCCTGCAGGGCGCTGCCGCCCGGCTCGGCGAAGGCCGCCAGACGGCGTCGACCGTGGCGCAGCTGGATCACCTTCCAGCCGTTGGCCAGCGCCGTGCGCTCGATGCGGTCGTTGTCCTTGGCCCCCAGGGCGGCCTCGTTCGGGTTGCGCGTGCCGTCGAGGTTCTGGCGGTTGTAGTCGATGATCCAGGTCACGTTGCCGAGCTCGCGCTCGGCGGCCTCCGGCATGGCCTCGAACAGCGAACCCTCGCGGAACTCGCTGTCGCCGATCAGCGACCAGAAGTGGGCCTGCTTGGGCACCTCGTAGCCGTGGTCCTCGGCGTAGCGGTGGCCGAGGGCCAGGAACACCGAATTGACCGGCGGGATGCCGACCGTGCCCGAGGGCAGGAAGTGGAACGAGTCCGCGTCGCTCTTGGCGTGGTAGCTCTGGAACACGTCGGCGGCGCCGCGCTCGGGGAACTTGCGCAGGCGCGTCATCACGCCCTCGGCGTCGGCCTCGGTCAGCCAGGTGCCGTCCTCGCGCCGGAACAGGCCCAGCAGATGGTGGTAGGCGTGGTCGACCGGCGAGGCGTGGGGCTTGCAGGCCACGAAGTCCTGGGGCTGGCGCACCACCAGGTGCAGGGCCCCGAGGATGTGGAAACAGCTCGCGCAGGCGGCCGGGTGGCCGCCGACCTTGGGGTCGCCGGGGCGCTTGTCCTTGCGGTTGTTCGCGATGTGGATCATCGCGATCATCTGGGCGAAGGCGCGGTCGGCGATGCGCTCGAGAAGGTCCAGGTCGGCGGGGGCCAAGGGGGCGACTGCCAATTGATGGGTGGGCATGGGCCAAGAAGGCATCCGGAGCCACGGGGGGCCGCTTGCCCACGGGGCAAGGGGGCGAGGAGTCTAGTGTCCGCGGGGCGCCGCCGCGCGCGGGGTCGGGGCGGGGCGCGCGCTGGTGCGCAGAACCGGAGTCCTTAGGACCTGGACGGCGCCTCTCGCAGGGGGCGCGCGTGGAGCAGGTACAGACCGCGGTAGGCCGCGAGCATGCCCTCGAAGGCGTAGCGCTGCCGGGCCAGCTCCAGGTTCGCTCGGCCCAGGGCGCGCGCGCGCTCCGGATCCGCGAGCAGCCCGGCCAGGGCCGCCGCGAGGGCCTCCGCGCCGGCTTCCCGGGGGCTCCCGGGGGCCGGGCTGGCGACCAGGTAAGGCGCCTGCCCGGCGGGCAGCATGCCGCGCACGTCGCCCACGTCCATGGCGGCCGCCGGTAGACCGGCGGCCATGGCTTCGACCAAGGACAGGGGCATCTGTTCGGTATCCGACGAGAGCGCCAGGACCTGCGCGGCCCGCAGCCAGGGGGCCGGGTCGGCCTGGGGGCCCGCCAGGGCGATGGCCGCGGCGCGCGGGGAGGCGGCCGCCCGGGCCGCCAGGCGCGGTGTTTCGGCGCCGCCGCCCACGATCAGCAGCTGGGCCCCGAGGGCTGCCGGCAGGGCCTCGAAGGCCGCGATCAGGCGCTCCAGGTTCTTCTCGGGCCGCAGGCTGCCGAGGGCCACGATCGTGGGGCGCCCCGGCACCAGGCCGACCCGGCCCAGGTCGGCCCGGGGGCCGCCGG
The DNA here is from genome assembly GCA_044359835.1 of Planctomycetota bacterium. Taxonomy (GTDB): domain Bacteria; phylum Planctomycetota; class UBA1135; order UBA1135; genus JBIKLM01. The sequence continues at coordinate 2,846 of JBIKLM010000360.1, read as the reverse complement.
GCGCGAAGCGCTCGAGGTCGATGCCATTGGGGATGTGGACCAGCCGGGGTGCCCCGAGGCCCCATTCTCGCTCGGCGATCGAGTGCAAGAGGCGGCTCGGGACGACCACGGCGCGCGCGCCGGGCAGCAGCAGCCGGCGCAGCAGGTTGCGGCGCGGCTTGCGGGCCCGGGCCTCGTCCGGACCGAAGCCGTCTTCGTGGTGGATCGCCGGGAGGCCCAGGAGCCGGGCCGCGGCCTGGCCGTCGAGGGCGCCGAAGTTGTAGGTCAGCAGCAGGGCCGGCCGCAGGCTCGCCAGGCGCGAGCGCAGGGCCAGGCTGGTGCGCAGGCTGCCGGCCTTGGGGGGGGCGGGCAGGACCTGCAGCCGCCCCGGGTCCTGCAGCAGCTCGCGGGCCTCGGTGCGCCCGGAGAGCGAGATCAGCGCGTGCCGGAACTGCGCTCCGAATCCGTCGATCAGGCGCGCGGTGCGCATCTGCGAGCCGCCGACCTCGAAGCTCGGGAAGACGTGGGCGAGGAGCGGCGGCCCGGCGTTCATCGCCGACACTCTAGGCCGCCGGCCCAGCGCCCGGCTCCGGCCCGGCAGCCTGGGTCGCCCACGCGGGGCCCCGCGGCCCGGCCCCGGGAGTCGCAGCGTGGTCCCGCCCCGCTGCCGGGCGGGGTGCCGCGGAGGGCGGATCGCGGCTCGCGGGCCCCGCGGGCCCCGAGCCGGGGATCGGCTGGGCGCCCCGGCGCTCTGGACCGGGCGGAAGCCCGCCGCCCGCGACGCTGGCCCGTTCCGCTCCCCCGTGAAGCTCCGGAATTGATGGGCGGCCGCCGGCGGTCTGAGACTAGTCTCTTGCGCTTCCTCCGCCGCGCCGCACCCGGTGTGGACCGCGGCCCGGGGGGTGCAGCCGCCGCGCCCCCGGGGTCCGGCCTGCGCCCGGTTCCCCGCGGCGGGATCCCCCGACCCGCGCCCCGCTTGGGCGCCGAGCCCGGATCTCGCCATGGAACCCGTCTTTGAAGAGGGTCTGACCTTCGACGACGTGCTGCTCGTCCCGCGCCGCTCGGACGTGCTGCCGGTCGACACCGACGTGCGCTCGCGCTTCTCGCGGCGGGTCTCCCTCAAGCTGCCCCTGGTCTCGGCCGCCATGGACACGGTCACCGGCTGGCGCCTGGCGGTGGCCCTGGCCCGCGAGGGTGGTCTCGGGGTGATCCACCGCAATTTCGATATCGAAGGCCAGGTGCGCGAGGTCGAGCTGGTCAAGCGCTCGGCCAACGGGGTGATCCTCGACCCGGTGACCTTGCCGCCCACGGCGACCATGCGCGAAGCCCGCGAGATCATGGCCTCCCACAACATCTCGGGCCTGCCGATCCTCGAGGACGGCGACCGGGTGGTCGGCATCCTGACGCGCCGCGATTGCCGCTTCCAGACCAGCGACGACACCCCGGTCAGCCGGGTGATGACCGCCAAGAACCTGGTCACCGCGCCGCCGGGCACCTCGCTCGAGGAGGCGCGCACGATGCTGTTCCAGCACAAGGTCGAAAAGCTGATCATCGTCGATGGCGAGCGGCGTCTGCGCGGCCTGATCACGATGAAGGACGTGCTGGGCCTCGACGCCTATCCCAACGCGGCCACCGATGAGCGCGGGCGCCTGCGCGTCGGCGCCGCGATCGGGGTGCACGACTACGATCGCGCCGCGGGGCTGGTGCGCGCCGGCGTCGACGTGCTGGTGGTCGACACGGCCCACGGCCACACGACCAACGTGATCGAGACCGTGCGCCTGCTGAAGCGTCACCACGACGTCGACGTGGTGGCCGGCAACGTGGCCACCGCCGAAGCGGCCCGCGACCTGGTCGAAGCCGGCGCCGACGGGGTCAAGGTCGGCATCGGGCCCGGCTCGATCTGCACCACGCGCATCGTGGCCGGGGTGGGCGTGCCGCAGCTCTCGGCGGTTCTCGGCTGCGCGCGCGCCCTGCAGGGCAGCGGCGTGCCGGTGATCGCCGACGGCGGCATCCGCTTCTCCGGCGACCTGGTCAAGGCCCTGGCGGCCGGCGCCAGTTCGGCCATGCTGGGCAGCTTGTTCGCCGGGCTCGAGGAGAGCCCCGGCGAGCGCATCCTCTACAAGGGCCGCACCTTCAAGGCCGTGCGCGGCATGGGCTCGATCGGCGCCATGATGGAGGGCTCGAAGGAGCGCTACCGGCAGGGCCACGTCAAATCGGCCGACAAACTCGTCCCCGAGGGCATCGAGGGCATGGTGCCCTACAAGGGCGAGCTGTCCGCCTTCGTGTTCCAGTTCGTGGGCGGCCTGCGGGCCGGCATGGGCTATTGCGGCGCGCGCAACATCGAACAGCTCTGGCAGCAGGCGCGCTTCGTGCGCGTGACCGCGGCCGGGATGCGCGAGAGCCACCCGCACGACGTGACGATCACCAAAGAATCGCCCAACTACTTCCACGAGTGAGCGCCCGGGGCGCGCCCGCGCCCAGCGCTCCCACCGCCATGAGTTCTCCCATCGTTTCCCGCAGCGAGGCCCCGGCCAGCCTGCGCGGCGTGCTGGTCGTGGACCTGGGCACGCAGTACGCGCAATTGATCGCGCGCCGGGTGCGCGAAGCCCGCGTCTGGTGCGAGATCGCCCCCCCCAAGCGGGCCCTCGAGGTCGCCCGCCGCATGGACCTGGCGGGCATCATCCTCTCCGGCGGGCCCGCCTCCGTGTACGCCCCGGACGCGCCCCAGATCCCGGTCGAACTGCTGTCCCTGGGCGTGCCGGTGCTCGGCATCTGCTATGGACTGCAATGGATGACCCAGGCCCTGGGCGGCCAGGTGCTGGCCGCGGACAAGCGTGAATTCGGGCGCACCTCGATTGCGATCACGC
>JBIKLM010000359.1:0-4766 GCA_044359835.1 Planctomycetota bacterium | reverse complement strand
CGGGCCTGCTGCTCGAGCAGGGCGCGCACGCGCTGGATGCGCTCGAGGCGGAAGTGGAAGGCGCGTCTCATCGGCCGGCTCCTTTGGCGGGGCGTTCTTTTTGGGCCTCGGGGCCGCGGGGTTGGGTGGGGGCGGGGCGCGGCGCGGGGGGCGGGTTGGCGCGGGCGTCGTTCGGCTTGGGGGCCGGGGCGCGGGCCGGGGACGGAGCGGGGCGCGCGGGCGGCGCCAGTTCGCCGGCCACCAGACCCAGGGCGCGCTGGGTTTCGGCCAGGTCGGAGCGCTCCTCCAGGCCCTGCTTCAGGAACAAATCGATCAGCGGCAGGCGCCCCATGGCGCGGTCGAGGGCCGGGCGCGTGCCGGGCTTGTAGGCGCCGATCTCGACCAGGTCGCGGCCTTCCTTCCACTGGGCCAGGTCTTCGCGCAGGGCCTGGGCCAGCTGGACCTGTTCGGCGGGCACCAGCTTGTGCATCAAGCGCGACAGGCTCTGCAGCACGTCGATGGCGGGGAAATGGCCCTTGTGGGCCAGATCGCGCGAGAGGTAGATGTGGCCGTCCAGCAGGCCGCGCAGGGTGTCGGCCACCGGCTCGTTGGGGTCGTCGCCGTCGAGCAGCACGGTCAAGAGGCCGGTGATGCTGCCGCGCGCCGAGCGGCCCATGCGCTCGACGATCTTGGGGATCGTGGCGAAGAAGCGCGGCGGGTAGCCGCGCTGGCCCGGCGGCTCCCCGGCGGCCAGGCCGATCTCGCGGCTGGCCGCGGCGAAGCGCGTGATCGAGTCCATCACCAGCAGCACGTCGAGGCCCTGGTCGCGGAAGTGCTCGGCCACGGTCAGGGCCACGAAGGGCGCGGTGTAGCGCTCGATCGGCGGGCGGTCGGAGGTCGCCACCACGGTCACGGCGCGGCGCTGGCCTTCGACGCCCAGGACCTCGTCGAGGAAACCGCGCACCTCGCGGCCGCGCTCGCCGATCAGGCCCAGCACGATCACGTCGGCGTCGCTGCCGCGCGCGATCTGCCCGAGCAGCGAGGACTTGCCGACGCCGGAGCCCGCGAAGATGCCCAGGCGTTGGCCGCGGCCCAGCGTGGTCAGGCCGTCGATGGCGCGCACGCCGGTGCACAGGGGCGCGTCGATCGGCGGGCGGGTGAGGGCCGGGGGCGGTTCGGCCTGCACCGAACGGCGCTGGGCGTGGGCCAGGGGCGGGCCCTGGTCGAGGGGCTGGCCGAAGCCGTCCAGGGTGCGCCCGAGCAGCTCGTTCGAGACCTCGACCGCGAAGGGCCGGCCGAGGGCCAGGGCGCGCTGGGTGGGGGCCACGCCGTCGGCGCCGCCGTGGGGCATCAGCAGGGTCGCGTCGCGGCGGAAGCCGATCACCTCGGCGCGGATCGGGGGGCGCTCGCGCTGCACGATCTCGACCAGCTCGCCGATCGCCGCCGGCAGACCGCTGGCTTCGATCAAGAGGCCCGAGACGTGGCTGACCTCGCCGTGGAAGCGCGGCTGGGCCGCCGCCTGGATCAGCGCGCGCCAGCGCTCGGGAGCGGGCGCTTCGAAGCGTGTGGCCGGCGCCGCGGGCGCGGCCGCTCCGGGGGGCAGGCCGGAGGCCAGGTTCGAGCCGGGCGACGGGGCCGAACGCTGGCCGCGGCGGTCGGGGCGGGTCGGAACGCTCACGCGGGGTACTCCGCCGCCAGGGCTTCCTCGATGGCCGCGAGGCGCTCGTCGAGGGAGCGCACCAGGCGGCCCTGGGGCCCGTCGATGAACAGGCTGCCGCGCGGCAGGCTCGGATCGGGGACCAGCTTGGTGCCGGCGGAGAAGGGCACCTCGGCCAGGCGCGCGGCGTCCTCGGGGCACAGGTGCACCTCGACCGGGCGGCGCTCGGCCAGGGACGCGCCCAGGGAGCGGCGCACCAGGGCTTCGAGGTCGTAGCGCCCGCCGGCCAGCTCGGTGCCGAGCAGCTCGCGCACGATGCCGAGGGCCAGGTCCGCGCAGAAGCGCGCCATCTGATCCACTGAGGACCGCGCGTCCGCTTCCAGCGCTGCGACCAGCTGTTCGACCGGCTGGGCCAGCTCGCGCAGGGTGCGCTCGCGGCCGTCGAGCCGCCCGGCGGCTTCGGCGTGGGCCACGCGGGTCGCCACCAGGGCCGCCAGGGCGTCGTCTGGATCGCCGACCGCCAAGCGGGCCGCGCTGGGCGGACGCAGCAGGTGGAGCGCGGGGAGCGCGGGTGCCGGGCTGCTCATGGGTGTCGGGGGGCTCGGGGGGAGAGGGGAGCTCAGCTGACCAGCGCGTCGCCGCCCTTCTGGGGCTTGAACTCGCCGGCATCGATCAGGGCGCGCACGCTGCGCATGATCTCTTCGCGGGCCTGCAGGACCTCGGACATGGGCAGGGAGCCGGCCAGCTCGCGCTCCTCGATGACCATGTCCTTGACGCGGCTCGAGAGGTTGCTGGTGATGTTCTCTTCCACGGCCGGGTTGCAGGCCTTGAGGGCGATCGCCAGGGTGCGCGTCTCGACCGTGCCCAGGATCTTCTGCATCGCGCGGCGGTCCACGTCGGCGATGTCGTCCCAGGTGAACATGACCTCGCGCACCTCGCGGGCCACCTGGGCCTCGTCGCGGGCCAGGCCTTCGAGCACGCCGCGCTCGAGCTCGCTGGGGGAGGCGGCGAGCAGCTCGGCGATGGTCTTGATGCGCTGGCTCTGGGTGCGCGGCGCGGGGCCCTGCTCTTCCTTCGAGAGGCGCGCTTCGAGCTCGCTGGCCAGCATGCTCAGCACCTCGAAACTCGGCGGATCCAGGCTGGCCATGCGCTTGACGATCGCCAGGGCCCGATCGACGAGCCAATCGCCCAGCACGGCCGCCGACAGGGCCGGATCGAGGTGCGCCAGCACCACCGCCACGGCGGCGTCGGATTCCTTCTCGAGCAGCGTCGAGAGCGCCCGCGGCGAGGCGCCTTCGATGGCCAGGAAGGGGCGCTCGAGCTGCCGCCGGCGCTGGATCTCGGCCAGCACCTCGCGGGCCTGGCTCTCGCCGAGCCCGGAGGCCAGCAGGCCCTCCAGCTCCTCGCGGCGCGCCGGACGCACGCCCTCCTGACGACGATCGGCCAGGGCCACGCGCGCGTAGAGCTCCTTGAGCAGCTCGGGCTTCTCGAAGCCGTCCTCCAGGCCTTCCATGGCCTCGACCACCTCGGGCAACACGTCGTCGCCCAGGTGCGCCAAGAGCTGCGATGCCTGCGGCCGCTCGAGGCTCAGCAGGAACGCGGCCACCTTCTGGGGGCCGCTCAGGTCGGCGCGCGGGTCGGCCATCGCTCAGCGCTCCTCGCCCCGGGCCCAGGCGGTCAGCAGTTCGCCGACCTTCTCCGGTTCCTTCTCGAGCAGGCTCTTGACCTTTTCGAGCGCCAGCAGCTCCGGATCGACCGTCTGCGGCGCTTCCTGCCCATCGGAGGCCGGCGCCGGCGCTTGGGGGGTCAGCACGGCCTGGCTGGCGGGTTTGGAGCGCCGCAGGGTGGACAGCAGCACGGCCACGAAGGCCAGGGCGGCCAGGAGCTCGACCCCGTGGGAGAGCAGCAGCTCGAGCCAGACCGGGGTCGGCTCGACGGGCGCCGCGGGCTCGCTGCCTTCGGCCGTTTCCTTGCTGAAGGGCACCAGGGCCGACTCGAACTGGTCCTGGCGCGCCGGATCGAAGCCGACCGTGGCTTTGACGGCGGTTTCCAAAGTGGCGCGTTTGGCGGCCAGGCTCTCGTCGAGCCACAGGGACACGCTCATGCGGCGGCGCTGGGGCGCGCGGCGCACGGTCTCGCTGACCACCCGCCCCGGGGCGTAGGTGCGCTGTTCTTCGGAGGTCTTGCCGATCGCCGGCTCCCCCACGGACACGCTCGAGTTGCGCGACAGGTCGATCACGGCCTGGTCGTCGACGCCGAATTCGTTGGGGTCGGTGATGTTGGAGGGCGTGCCCGCGGCGCCGCCCACTCCGGATGGGCCGAAGACCGGCGTCTGCGTGTTCTTCTTGGTCTCGCTGACCACGGCGCGCGCCTTGGCGTCGGCCTGGTCCGCCAGGGTCGTGGTCTGGTCCAGGTCCCAGTCGGAGCGCACGGTCACGCGCGCCAGCCCGGGGCCCAGGATCTCGCCCAGCACCTCGTTGGCCTGGCGCGCCAGGCGCTGGTCCTCGTCTTCGGCCTGCTCGGCCCACTCCTCCGCCTGGCGGCGGCCGGAGTCGAGGTCGCTGCCGTCGAACAGGCTCTTGCCGTTCTGGTCGCTGAGCACCAGGTTCTGGGCCTCGATGCCGAGGCCCAGGCGGATCAGGTCGGCCACGGTGCGGGCCTGGGAGCGGCTGAGCTCCTGGCCGCGCTCCAGCACCAGCGTCACCGAAGCCGTGGCCGGCAGCTCGCGGCCGAGGCGATCGCGGCCCGGCGACGAGGTGCGCACGCGCGCCTCGGCGATGAAGTCCTGGTAGGCCAGCATGGCCTCCATGTCCTGCCATTCGCGCTTCTTGGTGAGCTGTTCGCGCTCCTTGGAGTACAGGAACACGCTGCCCATGCCGGAGCCGCTCTCGGTCAGGATGCCGCGCTCGACGTCGCGCAGCGCGCCGGCCAGCATGACCGCGTTGAAGGCCTTGGCGCGGTCCTGGCGGTCCACGTAGACCACGAATGGCCGCGGGGGCGCGCTGGCGCGCCAGCGCACGTCCGCGCCGGCCAGGGCCTCGCCGACGCGGGCGAATTGGGCATCGTCGAGCTCGCTGGTCAAGACCTCCCAGTCCGGGGTGCTCGACAGGTACAGCCCGGCTCCCAGCAC
>JBIKLM010000358.1:0-4769 GCA_044359835.1 Planctomycetota bacterium | reverse complement strand
GGTCAGGGCCCCCTCGGCGGCGTATGGGGGGCGTGGGCGCGGCTCGTCCGATCCGGCGGCGAGCGCCCTCCCGGCCGCGAGGACCGGCCGGTGGGCCGGCGCCGCTTCGAGGACGCCCGGCTCTAGCCCTTCAGCGCGGGCGCTGGGCGGGGCGCGGCTCGAGGTTGCGCGGGATCGGCGTTTCCAGTTCCGCCACGGCGTAGATCAGGGCGGCGATCACCGCGGCGCCGGAGGTCAGCTCGCGCGGGTTGACCGCGGCGAGCGTGTCGGCGCGGGTGTGGTGATAGGCGAAATAACGCTCGTCGTCGGGCCGGAAACCGACTAGCGGCACGCCGGAGGTGGCCAGGGGGCCGATGTCGGCGCCGCCGCCGCCTTCGACCAGCTCGCCCGCGCCGGCGGGCGCCAGCAGGTCGACGATGGCGCGCAGATAGGCGAAACCGGCGGCCGCGGCGTTGGTGTTGAAGCCCCGCGGGGTGAAGCCGCCGGCGTCGGATTCGAGCGCCAGCACGTGGCGGTCCAGCTCGGCGGCGTGGTCCTTGGCGTAGGCCAGGGCGCCCGCCAGGCCGTTCTCCTCGTTCATGAACAGCACCACGCGCACGGTGCGCCGCGGGCGCAGAGACAGCCGCGACAGGCTGGCGATCACCTCCATGGCGTGCACGCAGCCGGCGCCGTCGTCGTGGGCCCCCTGGGCCACGTCCCAGGAGTCGAGGTGCCCGCCGACCAGCACGATCTGCTCGGGGGCTTCGCGGCCCAGAAGGTCGGCGACCACGTTGAAGGAGGGCTGCGGCGGCAGGGGCCGGCAGTCGAGTTCGAGGCACAGCTCGACCGGAGCGAGCGCGCACAGGGCCGCCAGGCGCCGGGCGCCGAGGGTCGAAAGCGCGGCGGCGGGGATCTTCGGCACGCCCTCCTGGTAGCGCATGGCGCCCGTGTGGGGCTCGTCGTCGAGGCTGCTGGCCACCGAGCGGATCACCACCGCCACGGCGCCGGCCTTGGCCGCTTCGATGGCCCCGTTGGTGCGCGCGCGCACCCCGCGGCCGTAGGCGCCGAAGTTGTCGCGGTCGGCCGGGTCCATCCCGAGGTCGAAGAACACGATTGCGCCCTGGGCTTCGTCGGCGTGGGCGGCGAGTTCGTCGAAGCTCTCCACGCGCAGGACCCGCGCGCTGAGGCCGCCGACCGGCGTGCCCACCGAGCCGCCGAGGGCCAGGCAGTTGAAGCGTTCCCCGGCCAGCCCCGGGGGGCCGCTGAGCTGGACGCGCTGGATCTGCCCGCGCTCCCAGCAGGGCACCTGGCAGGGCTCGAGGGTCACCCGATCGGCGCCCAGGCGCAGCAGCTCCTGGCGCGTGAACTCGATCGCCGCCGCCGCCGCGGGCGTGCCGGACAGGCGTCCGGGGGCCACGCGGCAGAGGGTTTCGAGCCGCGCGAAGGCGGTGTTGCTGGCGAGCACGTCGTCTTGGATGCGCTCGAGGGTCGGTGCCAGGGCCGCGATCTGCTCGCGGGGCGGCTCGGGCAAGGTCGCGGGAGCCTGGCCTGATCCCTGCGCAGCGCGCGCAGCCGCGCCGGAGGCCGCGGTCGGGGTGCTGTTCTGGGCGGCGCTGGCCTGGACTGGGCCGGTCATCGCCGGGCTGGCTTCGCCGGCGCTGCAAGCCGCGGCGGCCAAGCCCCCCGCGAGGCCGAAGAGCAGCGCGCCCAAGGCGCGCCACCCGCCCCGCTGGGCCGCTCGCGGTCGAGCCGCTCCGTTGGCCGGGGCTCCGCCTTCGAGGCGGGCAGGCTCCAAAGGTCCCCAGGCATCGGCGCCGGCCCCCGGGGCGCCCCGGGAGGCGTCCGTTTGCTCGGCCAGGGGGGGGCGGGAAGTGCGCTCGGGGCTCGGTCGTGCCATGCCCCGAGAGTAGCAGCGCCGTCGCCGCGGCGCCTGGGCCGGGCCGGCCGGCTCAGGGCAAACCGGCTAGGTCCTGGGCCACGCGCAGGATCGCGGCGCGGTTGGCGACGTTGAAGGTGCCGTCGCCGAGCAGCTCGCTGACCAGGTCGCCGCCGATCATGTCGCCGGCCTTCTCCAGGAACACCGGGTCCTCGGTGAGCTGGTAGGCGTAGCCCAGGGTCGTGAAGGTCTGGTACTTGTTGGCCCCGGGGGTGAATCCATCGAGGGGCTGCTGCGAGTTGCCGCAGTAGGGCACCGAGAGCGGGCTCAGGGGCGCCACGGCGTACTGCTCCCAGGGGCCGTCGTGGACCGCGCTCCAGGCCATCGGATCGATGAATCCGTAGTAGTGCGCCTGGCGCACGTCGTCCATCAGCGCCGTGTAGGCCGGCGACTTGCCGCGGAAGGCGCGCTCGACCAGGCCGGTCAGGGCGTTGTCGACGATCGAGACCTCGTAGCCTTGGGCGCCACGGTACTTGCCGTCCAGGAACTTCTCGCCCGACTGGGCCATGATGTAGCCGCCGCAGGTGGTCTGGGCGAAAGCCAAGAGGCTGGCCAGGGTCTCGAACCAGGGGTAGACCTGCTCGCGCCAGGTGGGCTCGCCGAGGGCGTAAGCGGCGCTGACCACGTCGGTGCCCCAAGCTTCGCCGCGGCCGTAGGTCATGGCCCCGTGCAGGTTGTCGGTGACGTCCTCGATGTCGCGGCGCATCGAGGTCTCGTCCATCGATTTGCCAATCGAGTTGTAGTAGGGGTGGTACGAGAGCCGGAACAGCTCGGCCTGCAGCTTGAGGTCGTCCTTGGCCAGGCTGTCGTTGCCCAGCCAGGCCAGGGCCTTGGGCGAGCGCGTGTAGCGGATCAGGTGCTGCTGGTCGTGGGGGTCGAAGCCCAGCAGCGTGGTCTGGTACGAGGGCAATTTGCCCTGGGCCGCGGCCGCGTTGACCTGGAAGGTCGGCTTGCTGTTGTAGCCGATCGTGTCGGTGCCCCCCAGCCAGAGCATGTAGAACGACAGGGGCACGTAGCTGTCCGCCCCGTTCAGCACCAGATAATCGAGGAAACTGGCCGGCTCGCCGTCCTGGCGCCAGACCGCGTTGGGCTGGCGGTCGGTGTGCATGCGATGCAAGAGCTGCAGGTGCCGGTAGCCTTCGTGCGAGCGCGCCATGGCCGTGGGCACCCCTTCGACGATGTGGATCTCGTCGCCGCCGGTCATGCCGCCGTAGCCGACGCCGTAGGGGTGCGCCCAGCCGAGGCGCGGCGCTTGGACCGGGTAGTTTCCCTGGCCCGAGCCGCTGGTGAAGATGCCGAGCAGCGAGTTGAACTGCCCGCTGAGCTGGCCGCGCACGTTGTCCAGGCCGGCGAAGTCGAGGCTCGGCAGCGGGAAGGATTGGGGGAAGTAGCGGCCGGTCAGCGGGTTGGACCAGTGCCAGAGGGGCTGATTGGTCCCTGCTTCGAAGCCGCCCACGGAGAAGGCCAGACCCTCCATCTCGAGCAGGTCGCGCGCGCGCTGCTCCTGGCCGAGCGGGCACAGGGCCAGGCGCCGGATCATCTGGGCGCGCATGGGGAACAGATGCAGGCTGCCGTCCGTGTTGGCCCTGACCAGCGGCAGGTGGTTCTTGCCCCCCGAGGAGCTCAGCGTGCCCAGCATCGGATCGACGAAGTCCTGCACGACCGTCCAGCCGACCGGCACCGACAGATCCAGGCGGTCGAAGTAGACGTGGTTGATCACGTCGTCGAGGGTGCCCGGTTCGGTGTTGGCTTGGCCGTTGTTGACCCTGAGGTCGAGCAGCACGACGCTCTCCTCCGCCAGGGCCGTCCAGTAGGCGTGCACACCGAACAGGTGCGCCAGGGTGCCGCTGCCGCCCGCGACCTGCGTTTCCGGCAGCATCACCCGGTAGTTCCGCACCTGGGTCATCAGCGGGCCGTGTTTGAGCAACCGGGGCGTCTCGCCGTCTTCGAGCAGCCGCGCGGAGTAGCGATGTCCGAAGACGTCGCGGGTCGAGATCAGGACCGCCTCCGGATCGGAGAGCAGGTCGATCACCGGCCCCGGCAGGGCCGCGGTCGCTTCGGTCAGCGCGGCCAGACCTGTGCTGGCCGGCGGAGTGATCGGGATGCCTTCGGAGAGCACGCGCACGCCGAAGCTGGCGCGCTGTCCCGGCGCCACGCCCGCGGGGCTCGGCACGCGCGCCACCAGCTCGAGCACGTCGGCACCGTCGCTGGTATCCGCGTAGCGGCTGACCACGTGGGCCTGGGTCAAGACCGGCGCGCCATCGAAGTCGAGCACCGCCAGCGGCAGGCTCGAGCTCTGGTCCGTGAACACGCCGGGCGGGATCGGCAGGCTGCCGCGCAAAAGGAAACTGTCGCCGGCGGGCACGATCGTCTCCAGCAGCCCCACCTGGGCGCCGGCGGTCAGCTGGTACTCGGGCAGATCGCCGCCACCGGGGCTACCGCCGCCGTCGCCGCCGCTCCCGCCCCCTCCGCCGCAGCCGCCCGCGATCAGCGCCAGCGCCAGCGGCCCCCGCCACAGCCCACCCGACCGACCGATCGATCGGCCCCGCTTGGTTCCCATCACGATTCATGGGGGCCGCTGCCCGTACGCCGGCGGACGGATGTCGATCCGCCGCGGGTCGCCGCCCTGGGCGACCCATGCACCGCGCGCCGCCAGCGCGCCCCCTGCTCCTTCTGGCAGGTTCGTTCGGTCCAGGGAGCGCCCCCGCTTGAGCCCATCCGCGGCGTCCCGGGCTGAACCGCCGCGGAGCAGCGGAAGCGCTTTCCAGGGCAGGCGGGACCGGATCTCGGCGGGGGGCCTCAGCGACCAGGCGAGGGGCCCTGCGGGCGCGCGCGCTCGCCTCCCAAGACGCTG
>JBIKLM010000357.1:0-4790 GCA_044359835.1 Planctomycetota bacterium | reverse complement strand
CGGCCGCCTGAGGCAGGCCTTCGGCCGGCGGGCCCCCGCCGGCCCCTGGGGTGAGGGCTGCCCCGCGCGCGCCGCTGCAGAGTCCCTCGAGGTCGGTCGGGGACCTCTGGCCGGCGCCGCCTCCGCAGCCGGCCGGCTGCGATCGCCGCGCGCCCGCGCCCGGCGCGCCGCGCGCGGCCGCTGCCCTCGGCGCGGCGCCCGCCCCGAGCGGGCCAGGGGCAGCTCCGCGCGTTGGCGGGGGCGCTCGGGTTGGCCAGGCCCTGTCGAGATCGCCGCCCTGCTCGCCGGTTCCGGGGCCCCCGGGCGCAGCCCGGGCCCTATCATGTTCGGCTTCCTGGCCCGCTTGCCGGACGCGCCGCGCTCCCCACGAGGGCGCGCCCGCACGGCGCCGGGCCAGCCGCGGGACAGCGCTCCCGCGCCCCCGCGGTCCGCGGCGGCGCCCCGCGCGCTGCCCCCCTCCGCTTCCCGTCTTTTCCCGCCTCCCGAGGCCGGCGCCGCCCCCGCAGCCCGGCCCACCCACCGGATCGCCGCGCGCAGAGAGAACCCGTGAGCAAGCACGAATACGACATCACCACCATCGCTGGCGACGGCATCGGCCCGGAGGTGACCCGCGAGGCATTCAAGGTGCTCAAGGTGGCCGAGGAGCTGTTCGGCTTCCGCCTGCGCAACACCGAGTTGCCCCTCGGCACCGACTACTTCCTCAAGCACAACGTGATCTTCCCGGAGAACCTCTTCGAGGAGGTCAAGCAGCGCCAGGCGATCTACCTGGGCGCGATCGGCGATCCGCGCGTGGAGGTCGGCAAGATCGAATTCGGAATCATCGCCAAGCTGCGCTTCGAGCTCGACCTGTACATCAACCTGCGCCCGGTCAAGCTGATGGACGCGCGCCTGTGCCCGCTCAAGGACAAGGGTCCCGATGACGTGGACATGGTCATCATCCGCGAGAACACCGAAGGGGCCTATTCAGGCATGTTCGGGTTCGCGCACAAGAACCTGCCCATGGAAGTGGCCACCCAGACGATGGTCTACACCCGCGAGGGCTGCGAGCGCGCCATCCGCTACGCCTTCGAGCTGGCCACCACGCGCAAGGAAAAGAAGGTCACCCTGATCGACAAGGCCAACGCCGTGCGGGCCCAGGACATCTGGACGCGCACCTTCGCGATCGTGGCCAAGGAATACCCCCAGATCACCACCGACCACGCCTACGTGGACGCGGCCTGCATGTGGATGGTCCGCAACCCGGAGTGGTTCGACGTGATCGTGACCACCAACCTGTTCGGCGACATCCTGACCGACCTGGGCGCGGCCCTGCAGGGCGGCATGGGCATCGCCGCCAGCGGCAACCTGCACCCCGGCAAGGTCAGCCTGTTCGAGCCGATCCACGGCTCGGCCCCCAAGCACGCCGGCAAGAACGCCGCGTCGCCGGTGGCCGCGATCATGGCCGGGGCGATGATGCTCGACTACCTGGGCGAGAAGGCCGCCTGCCAGGCCATCGAGCGCACGGTCCAGGACCTGATCACCTCGAGCCGCATCAAGGGCGTCGGCACCGGCCAGCACAAGACCACCGAGGTCGGCGATCTGGTGGCCAGCGAGCTGCGCAAGGTCTTCGCCAAGGTTTGAGCGCTCTGGCGCGGCCGCACCCCAAGTCGGCCGCGCCCGGGACCGCCGCGATCCGCCGCCGGCCCGCTGCCCGCTGGCCGGAGCGGCGACCTCGGCTGGCTTCGGCCGGGGCCTGCGACCGCACTTCGCGCGGCGTCAGCCGAGCCGCTGAAGAGGCGCTATAAACGAGCTCTTGCGGACGAACCTCCGCAGCGCCCACGCCATGCAGCCCCTGCCCCACGCTCCGTTCCACCTGGCGATCCCGGTCCGGGATCTCCACCGCGCCGAGGCCTTTTATGCCGGCCTGCTGGGCTGCCCGATCGGACGGCGGGCCGAGCGCTGGATCGATTTCGACCTGGGCGGGCACCAGATCTCAGTGCATCAGGTCGAAGGGGAACAGGCCTTCGTGGCCAGCAACGAGGTCGACGGCGACGACGTGCCCTCGCGCCACTTCGGGCTGGTGCTGCCGTGGACCGAATGGGAGGCCCTGGCTGCGCGCTTGGCCTCTGCGGGGCAGGCCTTTCGCATCGAGCCCCACGTGCGTTTCCGCGGCGAAGTGGGCGAGCAGGGGACCTTCTTCATCGAGGATGGCAACGGCAACGCGCTCGAGTTCAAGTCCTTCCGCGACCCGGCGCGCCTGTTCCAATCGAAGGCCTGAGCGGCGACCCGCTGAGCTCGAGCTCGAGCTCGTCTCGGGCTCGGCCCGAGTCGTGCCCCCAGCCGGCGCCCATGCCCTTGGGCCGCCATGCGGCCGCCAAACAGGCGCGTATCGTCCCGGCGCGCCGAGCCCGTGCGGCTGCCAACGAACCTGCCGGATCGAAGCGGCCCGCGCGGCGGCGGGCCCGGTGCCATCACTGGGGCGCCGGTTGGCCCACGGCCATCGCCCCCTCGGGCGGCAGGCTCAGCCCGCGCGGGCGGCGCGCGAGCTGCTGCAGGCTCGGCAGGCCCGGCAGGCGCCGGCGCCGGACCACGCTGAAGGCGCTGTCGAACTCCACGATCTCTTCGATGCCCGGCAGGATCGCGGGCAGGGCCTTGCTCTGCAGCGCGTCGACGGCCAGCGGCTCGAGGCCCTGGCCGCTGCGCTCGAGCCCTAGGTGATCCAGGCTCTCGAACCAGCGCGGACCGCCCCCCGACAGATCGCCGGCTTGCCCGAAGCGGCCCAGTTCGAGCTCGGCTTCGCGCAGCGTCGCGAACAGCGAGCCGCGCAGGCGCGGCACCGCGTGGGCGCGCAGGTAGAGCGCGGTGTGGCGGCCGGCGCGCACCTCGAGCTCGACCGCGGTGCGCTCCGCATGGAACGAGAACTCGGCCGGCTCGCTGCGATGGCGGCGGAACAGGCTCCAGGCCAGGCCGCCCTCGCGCCAGCGCCGGGGCACCCACAGGCGCGCTTCGGAGTCCGCGTCGGGGCCGGTGCGCACCGGGATGCGCACGGCCAGTTGGCTCACGCCGCTGCCGACCAGCAGCGGGCCGAAGCGGCGCGCCGGCAGGTGGCCGTAGTCCAGCACCATCAGGCCCATGCCGCGCCGCACCCAGGGCGTCAGGGAGCCGGGCAAGAGGGCGCTCAGGTCCTGCACCGGTGCGCGCAAAAGGACCAGCACACGCCGATCCAGGTCGAGGGACAGCGGTCTGAGCAGCGACATGGCAACGAAATCAGTCTAGCGCTTCCGCCAAGGGGAGCGGGTCGCGCCGGCAGGGCTGGCCCCCGCGGGCCCACTCGAGCGCTTGGGCGGGTTCGTCGCCGAGCCAGTCCCGCAGGCAGTCCGCAGGCGCCAGCCCCCGGGACGTGAACTGCTCTTCGAAACGATCGAGGCCCTCGGCATGTTCCCGGCGCACGAACGGATGCCCCAGGCGGGCCAGCCCGGAGCGCGCGGTTTCGAACAGAAAGCTCGCTTCCTGAGCCAGGCCGGGCAGCGCCAAGCCCTGGTCGGCCGCGAGCCACCAGCGCTCCGGGAGCTGCCGGAGGGTCGGGGTCAGGCGTTCGAGGGCCAGCCCGCGCGCCCGGTCGTCGAGCAGGAGACCGGCGATCAGTCCGGTGGCCGCGGGCCGCCAGCGGGGGGGCAGGGCGTCCACGGCCCTGAGCTCGAGGAAGCCCCGGCAGCGCACCTCGAAGAACAGCGTGCTCAGGTGGTAGCGCAGGTCCTCCTCCGTGGGCCAGCCGAGCAGCGGATCGGGCGTCGCGATCCAATCGGCGAAGCGGCGTCCCGGAGTCCCCGCGCGGGCACCGCCTCCGTCGTCCCGCAGCAGCAGCACGTCGGCTTCCAGGGCGGCGCGGGCGTAGGCGCGCGGCAGGGGCTCGCCCGGGTCCTCCACCAGGCGCCGCGGGAACCCGCTGCGCGTCGGGTCGAGGGTCTGCCAGACGCGGGCCCGCCGGCTGTGGCGCCGGGCCTGGCCGGGCAGCTCCGGGCTGGTCGAGAAGATCGCCGTCAGGGCCGGGCTCAGCAGGAAGCCCAGCAGCGCGCGCTCCGGGCCGGCCGCGCCGGGGCCGAGGTCCAGGTTGACCTGCAGGCTGGCCGAGAGGCGCATCATCCAGGCCCCGGCCGGACCGCGCAGGGCCAGGTAGCGCGCCATGGCGGGATAGCGCGGGGCTTCGAGCTGCTGGGGCACCGTTTCGGGGCGTCCCCAGGGATCGAGCCCGAGGAAGGCCTGCGTCCAGCCCCGCGGGGAAAAGGCCCGCTCCAGGGCTCCGTCCAGGGCCGCGCAATCGTCGAGGGCCGCGCTCAGCCCGGGGTGCACGGCGGTGGAGTGTTCGACCTGGCCCCCGGGCTCGAAGGTCAGGCTGCCGCCCTGGGGCAGGTCGATGCGCGGGGCGGAGAGGCCGCCGGTGGGGGCGGGCAGGCCGCTTGCGCGGCTCCCCGCGAGGGCGGCCAGCAGGCCTTCGGAGCCGCCCAGGGGCGGGCGCTGGGGCGGGGCCGGCCAGCGCGGGGCCAGCACCAAGCGCTCGGGCTCGAGGCCCACCCGCAGACCCGGGTCCTGCGGGTCCGTGGCCGGAAAGGTCCAGCGCACGGCCAGATCCAGGGCCTGCTCGAGACCGAGGGCCAGTTGGGGGTCGCGGGTCGGCATGAGGGCGGGGAGGAACCTACGACAGGCCTGCGGCGGATGCGACCTTGGGGGTGCTTTCGGGGTTGCGATCGGCGCAGCGCTTTCGAGTCCCAAAAAAGTTGTTTCGGGCGCAACCGATCGGGCCCCCCCGGGTC
>JBIKLM010000356.1:0-4811 GCA_044359835.1 Planctomycetota bacterium | reverse complement strand
AGGCTTCGACCACCAGGCCTTCGATGTGCACGACGCGCACGCGCTCGAGCCCGGCGACCGAGCGCTCGAGCAGCTCGAGCCGCTCCGCCACGCTGAACAGGGCCTGCTTGGTCGGGTGGGTGGCCACGCCGACCACGACCTCCTCGAACAGGGCCACGCCGCGGCGGATCAGAGCCAGGTGGCCGCTGGTCGGCGGGTCGAAGGTGCCGGGGAACAGCGCGCGCCGGGCATGGGGGCGGGCCGAGGACATGGCCGGCCAGTGTACGGGCAAAAAGCCTGCGACCTTGCGGGGCTCGGCAGGTCCCTGGAAGCGTGAGCCCCCTTGCCCCCCATCGCCCGCTCCTGGCCGTGGCCCTGGCCTGCCTCCTGGCCCATGGCGCGGGAGCCGCGCTCGCGCTCCTGTGCTCCGACCCCGGGCCCGGGTCGCCGCGGGCCGTCTCGAGGGTCGCGCCGGCCGAGCGCGAGCTCGCCGAACCGTCGGACGCGGGGATGCCGCCAAGCGGGCTGGCGGATAGCGGGCGACCGCGGAACCGGCCTGAGCCCAGCCGGCGTTCGGCGCCCGGGGAGTCGCAGAGCGCCGTGACCGGATCCGGCCCGGCACACGCGGCGCCGACGGCCTCGCCGCCCGTGCGCGATCGGAGGGCAGCGACCCTGCTGGGCATCGGCTTGGCGGCCCTGGCGGCGCTGTGGGCGCGCCGGCGCTTCGCGCGCAGCTGGGCCCAAGGGCCCGCTGCGCGGCCTCCGGCCGGGCCGAAGCGCGGCGAGGCCCAGGCAGGCGTGCGGCGCTCGTCGGCCGGCGGGCGCTGGCTGCTCAGCGCAGCGGCGGGCGTTCTGCTGCTCGGCTGGTGCGGGGTGCGGGGCGCGAGGGCTGCCTTGGGACCTATCGCCGAGCCGTCGGCCAGCGCGGAATGGCCCTGGCCGCTGGTCGGGCAGCTCGAGCGCCGCCAGGGGTGCCTGCGCCTGCGCTTGCCCTCCGGAGAGCTGTGGCCCGATGAGCTGCGGTTTGCGGAGGCCGTGCCCCGCTCCGGCGAGCCCCTGGCGCTGCTCGGTCCGGGGCAACGGCGGCCCTTTGCGCAGGGGCCAGCCAGCCCGCGGCGCGCCCCTTTCGGCGTGCTGGAACTCGAGCCCGACGAGGTGCTGCGCCTCGAAGGCGGGCGGCCGAATCTCTGGTCGAGGCTGGACCTGTGGGCCAGCGACCGGCGCGGCGCCCTCGAGCAGCGCTTGGTCCGCGCCGGCGGTGATCCGGGCACTGGGCTCGGCCGCGCGCTGTTGCTCGGCGATCGCAGCGGCATGGACGCGGAGATCAGCGACCTGTTCCGGCGCACGGGCACCGCGCACCTGCTGGCCCTCTCCGGCATGCACGTCAGCCTGCTGTTCGCAGCCCTGCTCTGGCCGGGGGCCTGCGGGCTGGCGCGCCTGGGCCAGCGGCTGCTGCCCGGGGCCGACGGGCTTTGGTCGCGGCTGCCCACGGCCTTGGCGCTGACCGGTCTGTGCGTCTTCGCCTGGCTGGCCGGGGCCGCCTCGCCGGTGCTGCGCGCCAGCCTGTGCTGTGCCCTGGCGCTGCGGGGCCGCGGCAGGCTGCGCACGGATCGCCCGCCGCCGGCGCCCGCCGACGGACGCACCCTGTTCGCAGCGGCTCTGCTGTTCGAATTGAGCCTCGACCCCGGGGCCGTGCTCGAGCTGGCCACGGTGCTCTCCTACGCCTCGACCGCCGGACTGATCTGGCTTTACGCGCCCCTGCAGCGGCTGCTGCGAGGGCGCGCCACGGGGTCGGCGCCGCGCCTCGCGGCCGCAGGCCCCCTGGCCGTTTGGGCGCGTGCCGGCGCGGGCCGGCTGAAGGGCTTCCTGATCGGGGGCCTGGCGGCCACCCTGGCAGCCCAGCTGATGACCCTGCCCTGGCAATGGCTGGTGTTCCGCGAGCTGACCTGGGCCGCCGGGCCGGCGACCCTGACCGGCCTGGTGCTGATGACCGCGTGGTTGCCGCTGCTGTGGGCCGCGGCGCTGCTCGAAAGCTCGGCGCTGGGAGCCTGCTCGCGCTTCGTGGAAGGCTGCCAGTTGGCCCTGCTGGAGGCTTTCGATCGAATGCCGGGCACCCCCTGGGTCGTGCCGGAGAAGCCGACGCTGCTGGTGCTCGGCCTGTGCGCCGCGACTCTGTGGGCGCTGCTGCGCCGCAGCGCAATGGCCGCCCGGATCGCGTCGGCCGCGGGGGCGCTGCTGCTTTTGCCCGGCGGGCCGACGCCGGCGCAGGGCGAGCTGGTCGCGCTCGATGTGGGCCATGGCAGCGCGCTGTGCCTGCGGATGCCGGGCCTGCCCGCGCTGGTTTTCGACGCGGGCTCCCGCGACCGCCCCGGACTGGGGCGCCGGGCCCTGGCGCCCCTGCTGGCGCGCTGGGATCCGGGCAGCCTGGTGTTGGTCTCGAGCCATCTGGACCAGGACCACAGCGCGGCCCTGCCCTGGCTCCGCTCGCGCTGGCCGGTCGAGCTGCTGGCCGGAGCGCCCGCCTGGCCGGGCTCGCCGCCGCGGCACGATCTCTTCGCCGGACGCTCCAGCCTGCCCCTGCCGCGCTGCACTGTGCCTCTATCGCTGCTGCGCGCCGGAGAGGGCGACCGCAACGAGGGCTCGCGCTCCCTGCTGGTCGAGCTGCCCGGCTCGGCCCTGCTGTTGTTCGGAGACAGCGTCGGGGCGGGTCTGCTCGGCCTCTTGGACGCCGGACTCCTGCCTGAGCGCGCGGCCCTGGCCTTGGCCCCCCATCACGGCTCCGACGGACCCGGCATCGGGCCCTGGCTCGATCGCTGGCCCCCGGAAACCGTTTGGATCAGCGGGCCCGCGGGCGCGCCCCTCGAAGCCGAGCTCGAGCGCCGCGGGCTGCCCTGGCGGTCCACCGGACGCCAAGGCTGGCTGGCGCTCGAATTCGGACCGGGTTCCCGAGACCCGCCGGCCGTAGGGCGCTAGGCCGCGTAGGCTGACCGGGGCCGAAAAGAAAAGCGGCTCGGGCTGCGCCGAAGCCACCGAAAGCCCAACAAAGCAACCGCAGCCGTCAAGGCTGCCCACGCCGCCTGCCAGCGGCCTTCCGGCGGCCATGCGCCAGCCGCACCGGCTGGCATCCCGGCTGCTCGAGGACCTCCCATGCCTGCTTGGATCGCCTGCCCGAGTCGTCTGTGGACCGCCCGCAGCGCCCGCATCGCGGCCTTGGCCCTCACGCTGGCGAGCGGCAACACCCCAGGGGTCGGCGCCGCCCGCGCAGCGGCCGAGCCCGGCATGTCCCCGAGCATGCAACGGGCCCAGCCCGCAGGCTTGGAGCCCCGGCCCCCGCGCACCGAATCCGCACAGGGGCGCGGGCAGGACGCGACCGCGATCCTCGCCGCCGCCGGCGAACACCTGGCGGCGGGCGACGCCGCCGCGGCACTGGCCCTGCTCGATCGCGCCCTGGCGGAGGTTCCCGTCGGGCTCGCGGGCCACCGCGCCGCGCTCCAACGGGTCGAGCTGCTGCGCGGCCTCGAGGACCTGCCGATCTCCCTGGGAGTCGAGCGCTGGCTGGGTCCGGGCTCGGAGGATCCCCAGCAAAGCCGCGCGCTGCTGTTCTCCGCCCTCGAGCGCATCGGGCGGATGGGGCCCGCTGCTCGCCACCTGGCGGCCGCCGAGCTCGTGCGCTGGGCGCAGGTCGAATTCGAAGGCGAGGCGCTCTGCGCCGTCCTGGTCAGCGGGCTCGAGCTGCCGGGCCGGGCGGCCAGGCTGGCCTGCGCCGACCTGGCGGGTCGGCTCGGCGCGCAGGAGCTGGCGATGGGGCGGGCGCAACACGGGCGAACGGCAGAGCCGCCGCCTCCGAGCGACGGCCGAGCCGAGGACGCTGAGGAGGCCTTTCCCGGGCAGCGCCGCCTGACCCGCGGCCTCGTGGAGCGCGCGCTGATCGATCGCGAGCCGGCCGTGCGCAAGAGCGCCGCCCTGGCTCTGGGGGCCCTCGAGGCCGAGCCCTGGGCGCTGGCCTTGGAGCGCGCGCTCTCGGCCCGCGACTGGACCCTGCGCCAGCATGCTGCGGAGGCCCTGGCCCTGTCGGCCCTCGAGGCCGGTGAAGGCGCGCTGCTGCTGGCGCTGGCGCGCGCGCCGGCCGCCGCCGGAGGCGCGGCCGATGCGGGCGGCAGCACCGCGTCGCTGATCAGCGGACGCCAGCGCGCCTACGTCAGCGATTTCGACGTGGAGGTCGCCACGGGGCAATCGATCGCCGATCCGCGCATCGACGTGCTCTTCGAGGGCGCCGCCCTGTGGGTGCAGGTGTGCCACGTCGAGTCGCGGCAACAGGCCTTCCGGCGCCAGCTGCGCGCCGCGCTCGAGCAGCTGCGCGGGGCCGCGCTTCCCGCGGATTTCGGGGCCCTGGCCGCGCAGGCGGAATATCGGGCTTGGGCCGCACGCCGCAGCGGTGTGGAAACCGGCGGCGCAACCGGCGGCGCGACGGGCGTCGTGAGCGACGGCTAGGGGCAGGATCCGCTCGACCCGGGCCGCGTCCGGTGCGATCCCGGGGGAGCCCCGCGGCGCGGCGGCGCGCAGGGCCCGTTGCCGAGTGCGCCGCGGCCGAAGCCGGGGCGTACCGACAGCAGGCACAGCGGCAAGCGCAGCCGCTGCACCGGGAACAGGGCCGCCCGGTGCAGCAACACCCGGTGCAGCAACACCCGGTGCAGCAACACCCGGCAGCGCAGCATCCGGCGCAGCGCACCGGGCCGGGGATCCGCCGATGCTCGGCGGGCCGACCCGGCGCGCCCGTCAGGCGCCCGCCGGCGCGTCGGCCGCGCCGAAGCGCTTTTGCACGAAACCCTGGA
>JBIKLM010000355.1:0-4815 GCA_044359835.1 Planctomycetota bacterium | reverse complement strand
TGCGACAAATCCCGCTGCCGTGCGACCGACCGGGGCCCTGAGGTCCAGCGCCGGGAGCGCAGCCGGGGCGCGGCGGGTCCTGCCGCGAAAGTGCCCGGGCCCGACGCCGCCCGAACTTGCACGCGTCGCCTGGGCCGTCCCCGCGGAGTCCGCCCGCTCCAAGACGCATCGTCTCGGGCGCGGCCCGAGACGATCGCTTCCAAAACCTCGGGCCGATCACAGGCAGGGATCGGCGCACGGCGCGAACCCTGCCCTTGGGCCGCTCACAGGCTGTCGTCGTCGTCGCCCCAGCCGCCGCGCTTGCCGCCGCCGCGGGGCGGCTTTTCGCCCCACTCGCCGCGCGGGGGCTTTTCGCCCCATTCACCGCGGCCGGGTTTCTCGCCGCGCTCGCTCCACTCCCCGCGGCCGCCGGAGCGTCCGCCGCTGCGCGGCGGTGCGCTGCGATCCGGGCCTCGATCGCCGCCCGCGGGTGCGCCGCGGTCTCCGCGCGGCGGACCGCCGCCGGCGAAACCGCGCGCCGGGCCGCCGGGCCCGCCCGGACGGGGCCCGCGCGGGCCTCCGGACGAACCGCCACCGGGGCCGCCCGGTCGGGCGCGCTCCTGGGCCAGGCTGACCCGGATGTTGCGCCCATCGATCGAACGACCGTCGAGGGCCGCGATGGCCGCTTCGGCCTCCGCGGGGCTGCCCATCTCGACGAAGGCGAAACCGCGCGGGCGGTTGGTCTCGCGGTCCATCGCGATGTACACGTCGGTCACCGCGCGCCCGCCCTCGGCGAAGGCCTGGCGCAGCGTGTCCGTGGTGGTGCCCCAGGCAAGGTTGCCTACGTAGAGCTTCTTGGTCATGGGTCGTGGATCTCGGTCCGGGGGGGCGGTGGTGCGGCTTTCGCTTCGACCGTAGAACCCTGGGATCAGGCGCCGAGGTGCTGACAGCACCTGGAACGCCCCACGCCGCGGTGCGCGCCGGCTCGCCGGCGGCCACGGGAGTCCCCGAGGACGATCCGCAGCGCGCTGCGGGCCTGTGGGAGTCGCCCGGCGCGGGACGGGGCGCGGATTCGGTCGGACAAGCTCGGGAGGGAAAGGGGGGAGGGCTGCGAAGCGCGGAGTGCGCCCGCCAGCCGGAACCGGCCCACCGACATTTGTTCTAGCCTGCGCCCCAAAACCTGGGAAGTCGGGCCGATTTCGGGCGGCCCAGGGGCCGCGGCGGGCCCGTGCGCGGCCGCTCGGAGGCGCGCGCGCTCGGGCCCGGGGGTGGGACCCCCGCGGGCAAGCCCGGCGGGGCGAAGGCTGGCCTGTCTCGAGCTTCGCCGATCAGTAGGGCAGCCAGCGCTGGGACAGGGCCAGGGCCGCCGGTCCGCTCCCCGGCGGCAGCAGCGCCTCGCTCGAGGAGGCCAGCAGTCCGCTGACCGGGCTGGCGGACAGCCTCCGCACGCGCTCCTCCCCGAACAGGGCCACCCACACGGCATCGCCCTCCGGGGCGAAGGCCAGCGCGTGGGGTCCACCCAGGGCCGGCGCGCTGCCGACGGGCTCGAGGGCCGGCGGCTCGCCCGGGGCTCCGAGCCGCCACAGGCCGACCCGCTCGGCGCCGAATTCGCCCAGGGCCAGCAGCCGCCCGTCGGGGCTGAAGGCCAGGCAGCGCGGGTCGCTGCCGACCGGACGGCGCAGGACCTCGCTGGGCTCGCCGCTCAGCGGCGCGAGGGCGTACAGGCGCAGGCTGTCATCGCCGGCGCAAGCCACGGCCAGCCAGCGCCCATCGCAGGTCAGGTCGAGGGCCCGCGGGCGCGCGCCGGCCCCGAGGTCCAAGGATCCGAGGGGCAGCAGCCGATCGAGGGTCGGATCGAGCTCGAACCAGTGCAGCCGATCGCCGCTGCGATCCGCGCTGAAGGCGAACTGGCCGCTCGGGTGGAACGCCAGGGCGCTCGGGCTGTCGCCGGCCGGCTGCTGATCGGTCCACAGGGGCGCAACGGCCGCGCCCGTCGCTTCGCTGGCGATGCGCCACAGGCGCACGCCGTCGTTGCCGGCGGCCGCCAGGTGGAAGCCATCGCTGCTGATCGCCAGGGCCCGCGGCAGGCTCAAGGCCGGCAGCAGCCCCTCGCAGGCCGCGAGGCTGCCGGCGGGGCCGCTGATACTCGCCAGCGCGACCGCGTCCGAAAGCTGTTCGGCCACGAACAGGCGGCCCCGGTTGGGATCGATCGCCAGAGCGCTCGGCCGCTCGCCGCAGGGTTGGCTCGAGCCGACGGGGCTCGGAATGCCGCCGCCGAGATCGAAGCCGTGCAGCTGGCCGCTCGTGGTGCCGGCCGCGTACAGGCCCAGCGAGCGCGGCGCCAGCGGCGCGGGCCCGCGGGCCAGGGCCAGGTCGAGCAGGCCGGGGCGCACCTGGTGCAACGCCAGAAGCGGGCCGACCCCGTCCACGGCCGAATGGCTGCTCAGCAGGCCAGCCAGCGGCTGCGCGGTGAGCAGTTGCCCGTCGGGCAGGGCCAGGACGCTGCTGGCTTGGCCGGCCAGGGCGCGCTGGTCCAAATAGAAGAGGCTTCCATCGCCGGCCAGCCGATAGCGGGCCAGGCTCTGGCCATCGGCGCTGGCCACGGCCAGCACCGCGCCGCTCCGGCACAGGCTCACGGGCGCCAACGGGGTGTCTTCCTGCTCGGCCAGCAGCAGGCTGCCCGCCGCCGCTTCGAACCGAAAGCGCGACAGGCGCGACTGCGCGAAGCTGAGCGCGTACAGCGAGCGCCCATCGGCGCTGAATTCGAGCGCGATCGGCGAGTCCGCCTGGGCCGCGGAGTGCAGGGCCCCGATCGCGCCGCTGAGCGGATCGAGTGCGAAGATGCCGATGCCGCCCGCGCCGTAGATGCCCACGGCCAGGAAGCGACCGTCCGGGCTGACCGCCAGCCCCGCGGGAGCTGGCAGTTCGAGGCTTTTTCCGAATTTGGTCAGGGCGCCGCTGGCGGGGTCGATGCGGAAGGCTTCCACGGAGCTGGAGCCCAGGTTGGTGACGTACAGGCAGCGGCCGTCGGGGGCCAGGGCCAACTCGAAACTGCCTCCGTCGGTCTGGGCCAGCGCGATCGGACCGAGGCCTCCCGACTCCGCGTGAATGCGATGCACGCCCAGACCTTCCTCCGCGGAGCTAACGTACAGGAAGCGGCCCAGGGGGTCCGTCGCCGCCCGCAGGGGCGACTTGGCGGTGCGCACCGAACCCATCGGCACCAGGGCGGCGGAACGGGGGTCGTGGCGCCAGATCGCCACCCGGCTTTGGTCGACGTGCACCCCGAACAGCAGCAGCGCGTGGTCGAAGCCGGCGTGCACCTCGAGCTCGAAGCTGGCGCTCGCGGAGCCGGCCGGGTTGCTGGCCGTGACGGTGTAGAGCGCGCGGGGCGTGGGGGCGCTCGGCCAGCCGCCGATCGAGCCGTCGGGCGCCAGGGTCAGGCCCGGGGGCAGGCTGGGGGCGACCGAGAACTCGCTGGCCGCACCGCCGGAGAGCTCGGGAACCAGGGGCGGGGCGAACACGCCCACCAGCAGGTCGGTCGGAGCCGGGCCGTAGGCCAGGGCCGGGGGCAGGGGCGCCGCGGGGGCCGAACCGCCTCCGCAGCCGGGCAGGAGCAGGGTCAACGCCAGGATCCAGCGGGCTTCGATCGGGTCGCACATGGCTCGTGCGGACCCTCCCCGGCGGACTTCTGCCGCCCTGGCCTCGGCTCCCCTCGGGAGGCCCGCCAGAAAACCTACCCCGGCCTACGGGGCCGGGCATCGAAGCCGGGCCCCGCGGGTCCTATCCTGCCCGGCCGCCCACCGGGAAAGGTCTTCCCGGAGCGGAACCCCACACGAGCCGATCCATGACCACCAAAGCCGAACGCTTGGAGTTCCAAGCCGAGACCAAGGAACTCCTGGATCTGATGATCCATTCGCTCTACTCGCACAAGGAGATCTTCCTGCGCGAGCTGTGCTCCAACGCCTCGGACGCGCTCGACAAGCGCCGTTTCCTGGGCCTGACCGACCCAGGCCTGGCCCCCGCGGGCGAGCTGTCGATCGAACTCGAACCCGACCCCGCCGCGCGCACCCTGATCGTGCGCGACAACGGCATCGGCATGAGCCGCGAGGAGCTGATCGAGAACCTGGGCACGATCGCGCGCTCGGGCACCAAACGCTTCCTGCTCGACGCGCGCGGCAAGGCCGACGCCCCGGAGCTGATCGGCCAGTTCGGCGTGGGCTTCTATTCGGCCTTCATGGTCGCCGACGAGGTCGTGGTCGAGAGCCGCCGCGCCGGCGGCGAAGCGGGCTGGCGCTGGCGCTCGCGGGGCGACGGGCATTTCGAGCTCGAACCGCTCGCCGACCTGCCCGCCGGCACGCGCATCGTGCTGCATCTCAAGGCCCACGACGAGGACGAGGCCGGGGCCCAGGACTTCGCCGCCGAGTGGGTGCTGCGCGACATCGTGCGCCGCTACTCGGACTTCGTCTCCTACCCGATCAAGCTGCTGAGCCAGCGCCGCGGGCCCAAGCTCGACGACCAGGGCCAGCCGATCGAGGGCAGCGAGGAGACCCGCCGCGAGTGGGTCGTGATCAACTCCCAGAAGCCGATCTGGATGCGGCCCAAGGCCGAGGTCAGCGCGGAGCAGTACGCCGAGCTCTACCGGCGCATCTCGCGCGGCTTCGGCGAGCCCCTGGAGACGATCCACTTCCGCGCCGAGGGCAGCAACGAGTACACCGCGGTGCTGTTCCTGCCCAAGGAGAAACCCCTCGAGCTGTTCGAGAGCGAGCCCAAGAAGAGCCGCGTCCAGCTGTACGTCAAGCGCGTGTTCATCACGGCCGACTGCGAAGAGCTGATGCC
>JBIKLM010000354.1:0-4828 GCA_044359835.1 Planctomycetota bacterium | reverse complement strand
CGGCTCTACGGGAGCCTCCCGTCGCCTGGAAGCGCTCGCCACCTTGGATCGACCCCGAGGCCAGGACGGCGTTCAGCCCGCCCCTTTGACCTTGGATGGCCCGCAGCAGCGACCGTGAGAGTTGGAACACCGGGCACAGTCCTCGGGGGCGGACCCCGCGGGTGTATCCCGGCAGGCATCCCGATCGGCGCTAGGACCTGGGGGACTTGAAGCCAGGATCGAGAAATCCGCGCGCTGTCGGCGCGCGCCCTCAAGCGCATCGAGAGCCGCGCGGAACAGCCGGAGACTCTTTCCTGGAATCGATGGGGTGCTCACTCGGAGCGCGGGCCAGACAGCGACGCCCGGGGCCCCACGGGCGTCCGGGCGTCGCTGTCTGCGGCCGGATGGAGCGGTCTTCTGGCCGCTGCTGGCCCCGGGCGAGACCCGGGTCGATCGCTCTCGTCGGGTCAGCTGCCGCCTTGGCCGAGCTTGCCGACGATGTCCAGGATCGGCAGGAACACGGAGAGCACCACCCCGCCCACGATGATGCCCATGAAGCTGATCAGCAGCGGCTCGATCAGGCTGGTCAGGGCCTTGATCTGGGCCTTGACCTGGCTGTCGTAGAACTCGGCGATCTTTTCGAGCAGGACTTCCAGAGCGCCGGAGCGCTCGCCGATCGCGATCATGCGCACCACCATCGGCGGGAAGACCTTGGACTGCGACAGGGGCTCGGAGAGCATGTTGCCGTTGCGCACGCTCTCCTTGGAGGCATCCACCGCGCGGCTGACCACCTGGTTGCCGGCGGTGTTCGAGACGATGTCGAGGGTGCCCATGATCGGCACGCCCGAGCGGATCAGGGTCGCGAAGGTGCGCGAGAAGCGGGCCAGGGCGATCTTGCGCGCCAGGGGCCCGAAGATCGGCAGGCGCAGGCGGGCGTGGTCGAGGAAGAAGCTGCCGAACTTGGTCTTGCTGAACATGAAGAACCCGGCCGCAGCCAGCGCCATCATGCCCAGCAGCGTCGGCCACGAGGTGCGCATCCAGTCCGAGGTCGCCAGGGTCAGCTTGGTGATCTTGGGCAGGTTCGAGTTCAGCGACTCGAACACCTGCCGGAAGGTCGGCACGACGCCGATCATCAGGAAGGCGGTGATGCCCAGCACCAGCGCCAGCGAGATCACCGGGTAGGTCATGGCCGACTTGACCTCGCGGCGCAGTTCCTCGGCCGCCTCGGTGTACTCAGCGAGGCGCTCGAGGATCACGTCCATCTGGCCCGAGGCCTCGCCGGCCCGCACCATCGAGATGTACAGCGGCGAGAAAGCCCTGGGGCACTGCTCCATGGCCGAGGACAGGTCGCTGCCGGCGCGCAGCTCGCTGGACAGGCGCTGGCAGGTGGTCTTGAGCCCCGGGGTCTCGGCTTGATCCGCGAGCACCTCGATCGATTCGATCAGCGACAGGCCGGCGCCGATCATGGTCGAGAGCTGGCGCGTGAACAGCACCAGTTCCTCGCGATTGGCCTTGGCCACCTGCTTGCCGAAGGACAGGGAGAAGCCGGCCTTCGGCTTGGCCGCACCCGGCTGCCCGGGCTGCTCGGCGGCCTTCTTGGCCTTCTTGCTGCCCTGCTGCACGCGCATCGGGGTCAAGCTGCGCTGGCGCAGTTCGGCCAGCACGTCCTGCTGGCTCTCGCCCTCGAGGGTGCCCTCGACGGTGCGCCCGTTCTGGTCCTTGGCGGCGTAGGTGAAGGTCGGCACGTCGTTCCTGGGTTCTGGGTGTGCGTTGGGGGCGAGCGGCGGTCCGTCGGCTCGACGATCAGTCGGCCATGGTTGCGCGCAGGACCTCTTCCACCGAGGTGCGTCCACGCAGCGCATTGAGCAATCCGGCTCGGCGCATCGAGATCATGCCCTTGGAGAGCGCCATTTCCTTGATCGCCGCGGCCGACTTGCCCTCCACCACCATGCGCTTGATGTCGTGGTCGAGGTAGAGGGTCTCGAGGATCGCGAAGCGGCCCTTGTAGCCGCCCGTGCAGCGCGGGCAGCCCTCGGGATTGGGCATGAACAACTCGGCCGTATCGAGTTCGCCCTCCAGGAAGCCGAGCCCTTGCAGCTTGTCCTTGGGCATGTCGAGCGGCTTGCGGCAGTGCGGGCACAGGACCCGCGCCAGGCGCTGGGCGCAGACGCACAGCAGCGAGCTCGACACCATGAAGGGGTCGATCTCCATGTCGACCAGGCGCGTGATCGTCGAAGCGGCGTCGTTGGTGTGCAGGGTGGACAGCACCAGGTGTCCGGTCAGGGCCGCCTTGACCGCGATCTCGGCGGTCTCGGTGTCGCGGATCTCACCCACCAGCACGATGTCCGGGTCCTGGCGCAGGATCGAGCGCAGGGCGCCCGCAAAGGTCAGGCCGCGCTTGGGGTTGACGGGCACCTGGTTGATGCCCTCCATGCGGTATTCGACCGGGTCCTCGACGGTCACGCAGTTGACGTCCGGCGTGGCGACCTCCTTGACGCAGGCGTACAGCGTGGTCGACTTGCCCGACCCCGTGGGTCCGGTGACCAGCAGCATGCCGTAGGAGGCGTCGAGGGCCTTCTTGATGTCATCCAGCGAGCGCTCCTCGTAGCCCAGGGCGACCAGGTTCTTGGCCACCCCCGAGGAGTCGAGGATGCGCATGACCGCCTTCTCGCCGCCGACCACGGGCAGGGTCGAGAGACGGAAGTCGATCTTGCGGTTCTCGTGGCGGATCTGGAATTTGCCGTCCTGGGGCGCGAAGCGCTCGGCGATATCCAGGTTGGCCATGATCTTGAGGCGCGAGGTCAAAGCCGGCAGCAGGGCCTTGGGCGGCCGCATGATCTCGACCATCCGTCCGTCGATGCGGAAGCGGATGCGCAGCGCCTGGTCCAGGGGCTCGATGTGGATGTCGCTGGCCTTGTCGCGCAGGGCCCTCAGCAACACCAGGTTGACCAGCTTGACGGCCGGGACCTCGTTCTCGTCGTTGCCGATCTCGAGCTCGGCCTTCTGGTTCTCCTCTTCCTGGACGTCGACGTCGCTGCCTTCGACCGAGCCGAGCAGCTGTTCGACCTCGGCCTTGCCGCGGTCGAACAGGCGCTCGAGGGCTTCCTTGATCGCCTTGGGATGGCTCAGCAGCGGCCGCACCCGGCATCCCGAGAGGATGTTCAGGTCATCGAGCAGCAGCACGTCGAAGGGGTCCGAAACCGCCACGGAGAGCACGTCCCCGGTCTTGGCGATCGGCATGACCCCGTGTTCCGTGCAGGCCTCGGGCGGCAGGGCCTCGACCGCGCTCGGATCGGGCTTGACCCGCATCAGGTCCAAGGGCGCGATGCCGCTGCCCAGGCCCATGACCTCGAAATAGGCCTCTTCCTGGAGCTTGTGGTTCTCCAGCAGCGTCGCCACGGCCGGGCGATCGCCGCGTGCGGCTTCGTCCCAGTCCTCGCCGGACACCAGGCCGGCGTCGACCAACAGGCGACGGATCTTGCCGGAGCTCTTGGCCATCAGGCGGCGCGCACGATGGTGTGCAGCTCGGAGGGGTCGGAGAGCGACTTCTCGGCATCGGACAGGCGCACGACGCCGCTGCGCACCAGCCGCGACAGGCTGGCCGCCATGGTGGTCATGCCGAAGCGCGCGCCGGTCTGGATCTGGCTGTACATCTGGTGGGCCTTGCCCTCGCGGATCAGGGCCCGGATCGCCGGCGTGGCCATCATGATCTCGGCCGCCATGACCCGCCCGCGGCCTTCCGCGCGGGGCAGCAGCTTCTGGCAGAAGATGCCCTCCAGCGAGAACGACAGCTGGGTCAGCACCTGGGGCTGCTGGTGCGACGGGAACACGTCCACGATGCGGTTGATGGTCTGCACCGCGTCGGAGGTGTGCAGCGTGCCGAAGGTCAGGTGGCCGGTTTCGGCCAGGGTCAAGGCCGCTTCGATCGTCTCCAGGTCGCGGAGCTCGCCGACCAGGACGTAGTCGGGGTCCTGGCGCAGCACCGAGCGCAGCGCGTTGGCGAATTTGTGCGTATCGCCGCCGACTTCGCGCTGGGTCACCAGGCAGGACTGGCTCTGGTGCGAGAACTCGACCGGGTCCTCGATCGTGACGATGTGGCCTTCCTTCGACTTGTTGATGAAGTCGATCATCGAGGCCAAGGTGGTCGACTTGCCCGAGCCGGTCGCGCCGCAGACCAGCACCAGCCCGCTGCTCAGGTTGCACAGGCGCGAGCACACATCCAGCGGCAGGCCCAGCTTGTCGAATCCCAGGATCTCGTGCGGGATCAGACGCAGCACGCAGGCCACGCTGCCGCGCTGGTAGAACACGTTGGCGCGGAAGCGGCCCTGGCCGCGCAGCTCGAAGGAGCAGTCGAGCTCGAAATCGCGGTCCAGCTTGGCGATCTGCTCGGATGTCAGCACCGAGGTCGCCAGGCGGCGCGTGTCCTCCGGCTGCAGGGGAGGGGTGTTGACCGGCAGCAACGCCCCGTCCACGCGGATGCGCGGCGGGGTGCCCACGGAAATGTGCAGGTCGGAACCGCCTTTGCGCACCACGAGCGCCAGGAGGTCTTCCATCGAGATCATGGGCGGGCTGGGCGGGGGACTCGAGCCGGTGAGGGGAGAGAGGGAGCGATCCGGTCTTGGATCGGGCGTCCCC
The DNA here is from genome assembly GCA_044359835.1 of Planctomycetota bacterium. GTDB lineage: Bacteria > Planctomycetota > UBA1135 > UBA1135 > JBIKLM01. The sequence goes on along the minus strand of JBIKLM010000354.1, from coordinate 214 downwards.
GGCGGGCGGCTTTAGGCCCGCAGCCCGGCAGGCCGCCGCGGCCACTCGGCCCCCCCCCCAGACCGGCCGCCGCAGGCCGCCTCGGCTCGAGGCGCTGGGCGGCGCCCTCCCCGCCCCGGTCTGACACCCCCTCCGATGGGCCCTGGACGGCCGGCGGGAGGGGTCCACCCAGGCGCCGGGTGCCCTGGCGGCGGCCATGCCCGGCCAGGGGCGC
>JBIKLM010000353.1:0-4835 GCA_044359835.1 Planctomycetota bacterium | reverse complement strand
GTTCGCCGCCAAGCTGCGCGCCCGCCTGGCCGGCCAGCTCGACTCACCGGGCCACCCCCGGTCCGGGCCCCAGTCGAGCCCCCAGTCTCCTGCACAGGCGCCCGGCGCGGCGGCGGTCGGCGAAGCGTCCCAGCTCGAGCGCATCCAGCGGGCGCGGCGCGAGTTCGACGCCGCCCTGGACGACGACCTGGCCGTGCCCGAAGCCTTGGCCGCCGTGTTCAGCCTGCGCTCCGACCTGATCCATGCGCCGCTCAGCCCGCGCGCGGCGCAGGCCGCCCTCCAGCTCCTGGAGCACCTCGACCAGGCCCTCGGGATCCTGCGCCCCGGCGCCGAGCCGGATGCGGAGATCGACGCGCTGGTGGCCGCTCGTCAGCGCGCCCGAGCCCAGAAGGATTGGCCCGAAGCGGATCGTCTGCGCAAGGAACTCGACGCCCGCGGCATCCTGCTCCAGGACTCGCCGGAGGGTGTCGTCTGGCGGCGCAGGTGAGCACGCGGCCGCCGCGTGGGCGGGCGCGCTCCGATCGATCGGCCGGGCGCGCCCCGCGCCGGGCTCGCCTGCTCGAGCCGACTGGGTCGCCGCGCGACCTCGGTCAGGGGCTCAACGATCCAGCTCGCCTTCGTCCTGAGCGTCGAGGAACTCGCGGTATTCGTCGCGGATCTCGGGATCGAGCTCGGCGGCCGCGGCGCCGGTCGGCGACTCGGCCGGAGGGTCCGCTGGGTCCTCGGGGTGCGCGCCGGGGCGGATCTGGTTGTCGCGCTCGAGGGCGGCGCGGATCTTGAGGTCCATCTCCGCGGCCAGTTCGATGCGCTCGTCGAAATGGAAGCTGAGGTGCGGGATCTTGCGGGTCTCCAGCACCCGGCCGACCTGGCGCTGGATGAAGCCGCGGGCGGAATCCAGCGCGGCCTGGGCCAAGCGCTTGCGGCTGTCGCCGCCCAGGGTCGAATAGTGGACCTTGGCGTAGGACAGGTCGTCGGAGAGCTCGACGCGCGTCAGCGTGATCATGCCGATGCGCGGATCGTTGAGCTCGAACTCGATGCAGTGGGCGGCGCGCTCGAGGATGCGCGCCTCGAGCCGGGCCAGGGTGCGCGGGTTGGTCATGGGTGGGGCGCGGAGGCCGTCCCGGGCGACCCGGTCGAGGGTCGCCCGGCGTCCGCCGGTCAGATCCGGCGCTTGACCTCGGTCAGCTTGAAGGCCTCGACGATGTCGCCTTCCTTGATGTCGTTGTAGTCGCGGATCACGATGCCGCAGTCGAAGCCCTCGCGGACCTCCTTGACGTCGTCGGCTTCGCGGCGCAGCGAGGCCAGCTGGCCGGTGAAGACCACCGTCCCGTCGCGCAGGAGGCGCAGCTTGCTGTCGCGGAAGATCTTGCCGTCGATGACGTGCGAACCGGCGATGTTGCCGATCTTGGAGGAGCGGAAGAGGCGTCGGATCTCGACGTGGCCGGTGATCTCCTCGACGATCTCGGGCGTCAAGCTGCCCTCCATCATCTTGCGGATATCGTCCAGCAGCACGTAGATGACCTCGTAGTTGCGGATCTCGACGTTGCCGCGCTCGGCGTTTTGGCGCGCCTTGCCGTTGGTGCCCACATGGAAGGCCAGCACCGTGGCGTCCGAGGTGATCGCCAGGTCGACGTCGCTTTCGCTGACCGGGCCGACCCCGGAGTGCAGCACCTTGACCTCGACCTCGTCGTGCTGCATCTCGGCGAGCTGCGAACGCAGCACCTCGACGGAGCCCTGCACGTCGGCCTTGACGATCAGGTTGATGGCCTTCTTCTCGGAGTCGGCCACGGCCTGGAACAGGTTGTCGCGGCTGACCATGCGGCGGTCCGCCAGCGAGGCCATGCGCAGCTGCCGCGAGCGGTCCTCGGCGACCTCCTTGGCGTCGGCCAGGTCGGGCACCACGTGGAAGCGTTCGCCCACGCCGGGCAGCTTGTCGAGGCCCGTGACCTCGACCGGCGTGGCCGGCCCGGCCTCTTCGATCGTGTTGCCGCGGTCGTCGAGGATCGAGCGCACCTTGCCGTAGCCCTCGCCGGCCAGGATCACGTCGCCGCGCTTGAGCGAACCGTCCTGGATCAGGAGGTGCGCGATGATGCCGCGGCCCTGTTGGATCTCGGCCTCGAGCACCACGCCCGAAGCGGGGCCCGTGGGGTGCGACTTGAGCTCGAGCAGTTCGCCCTCCAGGAACACGCGCTCCATCAGCTCGTCCAGGCCCTGGCCCTTGAGGGCCGAGACCGGCATGACCGCCGTGGTGCCGCCCCATTGTTCCGGCACCAGCTCGTTGGCGGCCAGATCGGAAAGCACCTTGTCCGGGTTGGCGTCGGGCTTGTCGATCTTGTTCATGGCCACCACGACCGGGACCTTGGCGGCCTTGGCGTGGTTGATGGCCTCGGCGGTCTGGGGCATCACGCCGTCGTCCGCGGCCACCACCAGGATCACCAGGTCCACGGCCCGGGCGCCGCGGGCGCGCATCGAGGTGAACGCCGCGTGACCGGGGGTGTCGACCACGGTGATCTTGTGGCCCAGCTTGGTCTCGACCTGGTAGGCGCCGATGTGCTGCGTGATGCCGCCGGACTCGTCGTCGGTCAGCTTGCTGCGCCGCAGGGCGTCGATCAGGGTCGTCTTGCCGTGGTCCACGTGGCCGAGCACGGCCACCGTGGGGGGGCGCGAGACCAGGTCGCCGGTGTCGACCGCCTTGCGCTTCTCGGCCAGATCGGCCAGCAGCGCCTCTTCGGCGGCGATTTCGCGCGAGACCTGCAGCTCGACGTCGAACTCGTTGGCGATCAGGATCGCCGTTTCCTCGTCGAGGGTCGAGTTGATGTTGACCGCGCCGAAGCCGAGCAGCTCGAAGGCCTTCTTGAGCACCTCGTTCTGCTTGACGGCGATCGCGTCGGCCAACTTCTTGACCGACACCGGATGCTCGACCGACACGCTGTCGCCGGCCATCGGCGAGCCGCTGCTCGAGGAGCCGCCGCCCCCGCCGCCGCGGCGCGGGCCGCCGCGGCCCATCGTGGGGATGTTGGGGCGACCGCCGCGGCGCAGCACGCGCCCGGCTTCGCGCTCGCGCAGCTGGGACGTGGTCAGATCGCTGCGTCCGCTGGTTTCGCCGGGGCGCGGCGGCAGGCGGCGCGCGGCGGTGCCGCGGGTCGGCTGCACGTTCAGCGTCGCGTCTTCGTCGCTGCCCAGGCGCTTCGAATCGCGCTTGACCGGTTTGTCGGTCTGGCGGGTCGACAGGTCGATGAAGCCGACCACTTTGCCGGTCCGGCGCGCGGTCGAGGGGCGCACGATGTCGCCGCCTTCGGTGGTTTCGCCGGCCGGTTGCGCCGCGGCCTCGGTTCCGGCGGGGGCGGCCACGCCGGCGCTCGGGGCGGCGGCCGCCTGGGCGGCGCCATCCTTGGCTGCATTGGCTCCAGCAACGGCGGCGGGCGCGGCGGACTTGCCCGCGCCGGCCTTGGTGGCGGGCTCGGCCGCCTGGCGGGGGCTGGCGCCCTCCGCGGAGGGGCGAGCCGCCGGGCGCGCGGGCGCCGCGGGGGCGGCGCTGCCGCTGGCCGCGCCCGCTGCGGGGGCCGCGGCCGCCGGCGTGGCCGGGGCGGATTTCTGCGCCGGCCGCAGGGGCACGTAGGCGGGGTTGGGCGCCGGCGGGGCGCTCGCATCCCGCGCGGCCGGTTTGTTGGCGGGGATCGAAAGACCGACCTTGGGGCCGCTGGCACGGCGGGAGCCGCCGCCCTCCCCGGGGGAGGACGTTTCGGGGGCCTGGCGGCGTTCGCCGGCGTTGGACGCGGAGGAACCGCGGGCCGCGGGCCGTTGGGACTGCCGCGGGGCGGCTTCGGCATCCTCGGCGGCGGGGGCCCGGCTGGGCGCGGGAGCGGGCGGGGGCGCGCTGGCCCTGGCGGGGGCCGGCTCCTCACGCGTCGCAGGGGCGGCGTCCGTCCGAGCCGGCTCGGGGGCGGGGTCCTTCGACGCGGAGCGAGCCGGAGCGGGGGTCGCCGTCGCCGCCGGGCTGGGGGCGGACGCCGCGGCGGCCGGTTCGACTGCGGATCGACTCGGGGCCGGGGCCGCGCTGGGGGCCTCGGCGGCCGGCTGGGCGGCTTCGACCGGCGCGGCGGGGGCCGGGCGGCTGGCCGAGAGGGGGCTGGGGCCCGTCGGGGCGGGTGCAGCCGGCTTGGCCACCTCCGTGGCCACCGGGGCCGGAGCCGAAGGCGCCGGGGCCTCCTTGACCGCCGGGGCGGGGCCCGCCTCGGCCGCCTCCTCCTCCGGGGACTTCTTCTTCTTGCGCCGGATGAACTGCCCGAGCGGCTCCTCCGCGGGGCTGGCGGGCGCCGCAGCGGCCGCGGAGCTGGAGAATCCGTTGGCCTCCAGCATCCCTTGGATGCGGAGCATGTCCATGTCGTCGACTGCCGACATGTGACTCTTCACCGGGAAGCCCCAGTCGTTGAGCCGGCGGGCCAGTTCCTGGCCCGTCAGGCCGTAAGTCTTGGCGATGTCGTGTACGCGCTTCTTGCCTGTCACGGTGGGGCGGCGGGGAGTGCCTGGCTGCCGCGCCGACCGGGGAGGATCAGGAGCGGCGGCCGCCCGGCGAGCGAGCGTCGCACGGGTCGGGGCGGTTGCTGGATTCGGTGAAAGTGGAGCGGGCGCCGGCGCGGGGCGCCGGGCGGGTCGGTCGGGTTGCGGGAAGGATCTCGGCGGGCGGCCGGGGGCTGAGGCGCTTCACGGCGATCCGCTAGCGGGCGGAGGGCGTGTCCGCCAGACCGCCGCTGCCCGGCAGGTCCTCGTCGAAGCGGTCGGTGGGGTCGAAGCTCTCGTCGTCTCCGCCACCCTGTCCGGCCTCGACGTTGCCC
>JBIKLM010000035.1:0-16691 GCA_044359835.1 Planctomycetota bacterium | reverse complement strand
TGGTGGTCGACGCGGGCGGCAGGGTCGGAGTGCGCAGGGGCATCAGCAGCACGCCGGGCGCGGGCGCGACGGCGTGCAGGGCGCCCGCATCGATGGCGGCGCTGCGCCGCTCGCAGGCGTCGAAGGCCGGGTCGAGGCGGCCGCCGCTCTCCGCCAGCCGCTCCATCAGGAACACCAGGGGCGGCACCAGGTCGAGCTCGCCGCGCCGCCACTCGCGCAGCAGGGCCTCCGGCGCCACCCAGCGGCCGGCGACCAGCTCGCCCGGCTCGATGCGGGGCTCGGCGCCGCTCGGCAGGGCCAGGTGCACGTACAGCGCCCGGAAACGGCGCTGGGTGAAGCGCGGCGTGACGGTCCAGCACAGGGGCTCGAATTCCTCGGGCGCCAGGGGCACCGAGCCCGCCTGGTCGGCCCAGGCCTGCTCCGCGCCGCGGGCGACCGGCCCGCGCGGATCGGCCTCGCCGGCCGCGAGCCCCCGGCGCAGGGCACCGGCCTCCAGGCCCGCCCGCGAGAGGGCGGCCGCCGCGGCCTCGCTCAGGACCCCGGTCTCCTCGAACAGCTCCCGGGCGGCCGCCCGGCGGTAAGCAAGCAAGCTCGGGTCCTGCGGATCGCCGTCGAGCGGGTCGAGCCCGCCGCCCGGCAGGGCCCAAAAACCCGGGAAGACCCGCAGCTTGGGGCTGCGCTGGACCAGGTAGAACTCGAGCCCGGGCCCCTGCCCGCGGGTCAGGAGCACCGCGGCCGCCGGCGCCAGGGGCTCGCCGTCGGCCTGCGCCGTGGGGCGCCAGGAGGGCCGCTGCCTCGCCCGCTGCTGTGCCTGCATCGGCGCAGGATAGCGGCTCGCGGCGGGCACCGGCCCCGGGTCGCCGCCGGGATCGGCGGGCGCGCCCGCCGCGGGGCAGGCATCGCAGCCCGGAGGTCCGTGTGGAAGCGGCCGCCGGCAGCGCCATGGCGCGGCGGACTCTGTCTCCCAGGCGGGTCTCGCGGGCCGCACGGCTGGTTTCTCGGGCCATCGATCGACCCGTGCAACGCTCGCCAGCGCCCGGCGCGGCTGGTATGGCCGGAGGGTGGCAAGAAACGAATTAAATGTTGTCAATCCGCTCGCGCCCAGGAGGAACCCTGGGTTATCACAGAAGCTTCAATCGCCTTGGCGCCGGATCCCGCCGGAAGCTGGGGCCCTATCGGTCAGCACCCCCCCGCCCCCGCCGCGCCCCGGGGCTCAGTCCATCCCCTGCGACGTGTTGCCTCAGGCGCCCATGCCTTGGTTCCAGCTGATCGTCCCCGCACAATCTCTGCTGATCAAGAGGGCGCACGGGCTCGTCGACGACGAAGACCTAGGCATCGGCGTGCGCTGCTTGGTCCGTCACCTGGCCGGAGAGCAGGTGCGACGAGAAATCTGCCTGGTGGATCCCGGCTGCGATTTTCGGATCACCCCGGCGGGCCTGCATCGCGCCCTGGCGGACGCGCAGGCCATCGCCCGCGACCTGGGCGGCGCCCCGCAGGCCACCGTGGCCGCCAACGACCTGCACTTCGGTGTGGCCCGCATGTTCGCGAGCCTGATGGCCAACTTCAACCTGCGCACCGAGGTCTTCCGCTCGCTGGACGAAGCGTTCGGCTGGGTGAACGTCCCGGTGCAAAAAATCGACCTGGCGGCCTTCGAGCGCGTCGAAGAGCCCTGATCGGCAGGCCACAGGGTCTGGGATCGCCGCTGCGCGCCGATCCCGGGCCCCTTGGCTTGGTCCGAACCGGGGCTTACCCGGGCCCTCAAGCCAAGGCCCGCGAGACGATCTCGAACACGTCCCGCGAGAGATCGGGCAGGGCGCGCAGACGCTGGAGCTGGGCGCGCATGGCCGCTTGCCGGGCGGGGTCGTAGCGCTTCCAGGCGTTGAAGGCCGAGACCAGCCGCGCCGCCAGCTGGGGGTTCTTGGCCTGCACGACGGCCACAGAGTCGGCCAGGATCCGATAGCCGGCCCCGTCGCGCCGGTGGAAACCGAACAGGTTCTGCTGGGCGAAGGCGCCGATCAGGGCCCGGGCGCGGTTGGGGTTGCTGAGGTTGAAGTCGGGATGGCGGGTCAGCTCGGCGACCTTTTCGACCACGTCCTCGCGCTGCACGCTGGCCTGGACCGCGAACCACTTGTCGAGTACCAGGGCTTCCGCTTTCCAGCGCCCGTAGAAGTGCTCGAGGGCGTGCTCGCGCTCCGGCGCGGCCGTCGAACACAGGCACACCAGCGCGGCCTGGACGTCGCTCATGTTGTCGGCGCTCTGGTACTGGCGCCAGGCGAGCTCGGCGCCGGTGCGATCCTCCAGGGCGCACAGGTAGGCCAGGGCCACGTGCTTCGAGCGGCGTGCGCCGATGGCCGCTTGGTCGGCGGCGTAGGGGCCGCGCGCCCGGTTGGCCTCGTAGAGCGCCAGCCAGCGCTCGCGCAGCGACCGCGCCAGGTATCGCCGCAGGGCCTCGCGGGCGGCATGCAGCGCGTCCGGGTCGATCACGGGCATCTGCTGGGCCAGGAACAGGCTGGCCGGCAGGGTCAGGGCCTGGGCGCGCGCCGAGCCGTCCAACCCGGGGTCCTGCAGCACGCGCTCGAAGGCCGCCGCCAATTGCCCCGGGATCTCGAGCGGGCGGCCCGCTCGATGCTCCGCCGCCAGCCGCAGGAGCTCCTGACCGGCCCAGACCTGTCCGGCCTCCCAGCGGTTGAACGGATCGCTGTCGTGCGCGAACAGGCAGGCCAGTTCGTCCGGCCGGCGCTCGAATTCGAGCGCCACGGGCGCGGAATAGCCGCGCAGCAGGGAGGCGATCGGGCGCTCGGAGAGGCCCTGGAACTCGAAGCGCTGTTCGCGCTCGGTCAGCTCGAGCACACGCTCGAGGGGCGCGTCGGTCGCGCCGGCCAGCTGGAGCGGCAGCTGCCGGCCGGAGCGCTCGAACAGCGCTAGGCGCACCGGCACGTGCAGCGGCTCGAATTCACCGGCGGGCAGGTTCTGCGGCGCCTCCTGGCGCAGCACGAGGGTCGCCGTGCGACGCGCCGCATCGTGCTCGAGGCGTGCCACGAGCCGCGGCGTGCCGCGCGTCGAGTACCAGCGCTCGAATCGGTCAAGATTACGGCCATTGGCATCGGCCATGGCGGCGCGGAAATCATCGCAGGTGACCGCCTGACCGTCGTGGCGCTCGAAGTAGAGGTCCATGCCGCGCCGGAACCCGTCGCGCCCGAGCAGGGTCTCGTACAGGCGCACCACCTCGGCGCCCTTCTCGTAGACCGTGGGCGTGTAGAAGTTGTCGATCGCGATGTAGGACTCCGGCCGGATCGGATGGCTCATGGGCCCGGCGTCCTCGGGGAACTGGCGCGCGCGCAGCGTGCGCACGTCGTCGATACGCTTGACCACCGCCGAGCCGTGGTCGGCGCTGAAGCGCTGGTCCCGATAGACCGTCAGGCCCTCCTTGAGGGTCAGCTGGAACCAGTCGCGGCAGGTCACGCGATTGCCGGTCCAATTGTGGAAGTACTCGTGGGCGATGACGCCCTGGATGCGCTCGTACTCGTCGTCGGTGGCCGTGTCGGGCCGCGCCAGCACCGCCGAGGTGTTGAAGATGTTGAGGCCCTTGTTCTCCATGGCCCCCATGTTGAAGTCGGCCACGGCCACGATCATGTACAGGTCGAGATCGTATTCGAGGCCGAATTCGCGCTCGTCCCAGGCCATGGCCTGCTGGAGCGAGCGCATGGCGTGCTCGGTCTTGCCCGCGTCCTGGTGGGCCACATAGATCTCAAGGGCCACCTGGCGGCCGCTGCGCGTCACGAAACGATCGGAATGCACATGCAGATCGCCGGCCACCAGCGCGAACAGATAACTGGGCTTCTTGAAAGGGTCCTCGAAGCGCACGAAGTGGCGCCCGCCGGGCAGCTCGCCGCGCTCGATGCAATTGCCGTTCGAGAGGAGCACCGGGTAGCGCGCCCGCTCGGCCGCCAGGCGCACGCGATAGCGGGTCATCACGTCGGGCCGATCGAGGAACCAGGTGATGCGCCGGAAGCCCTCGGCCTCGCACTGCGTACAGAAGATGCCGCTGGACCGGTAGAGCCCGGACAGCTGCGTGTTGCGCTCGGGGTGGATGCGCACGCGCGTCTCCAGGCGGAACGATTCCGGCAGGTCGCGCAGCACCAGCCGATCGACCCGGATCTCGGCGCGCGCGCCGGCGGGCCGCCCGTCGATCGAAACCTCGAGGGTCTCGAGCTCCTCGCCGTGCAGCTCGAGCTCGCGGGCGCCCGCGTTGGCCCGGACTTCGATCCGGGCGGACACCAGGGCGCCGTCCTCGTGGAGCTCGAAATCGAGCTCGACCTGCTCGAAGCGGTGGCTGGGCGGCCGATAGTCGGAGCGGCGGATCGCGGCGGAGGCTTCGGAGTGGGCCATGGACGGAGCGGGGTGCGGATCGCGGGGGTCCCAGCCTAGCGCTGGATCCGGCGCGGCCCGGCCCGCTAGCGTGGATCCATGCCCGCGCTTCCGCCGCTGATCCTGGCCAGCACCTCCCCCTACCGGCGTGCGCAGCTCGAGCGGCTGGGCCTGGCTTTCGAGTGCCGCCCACCCGGGGTCGACGAGGCGGCCTTCAAGGCCCGCGGCCTGGCTCCCGCGGACCTGGCGCGCGCCCTGGCGCGGGCCAAGGCCGAAGCCGTGGCCCGCCTGGAGCCCGGCGCTTGGGTGATCGGCGGCGACCAGGTGGTGGCCTTGGGAACGGAGCTGCTGGGCAAGCCGGGCAGCGCCGAGCGCGCCCTCGAGCAGCTCGAACGCTTGGCCGGCCAGCGCCATGAGCTCCACAGCGCGGCAGCCTTGATCGGCCCCCAGGGCAGCGCGTTGCACGTCGAGTCCGCCCGCCTGACCATGGCGCCCTGGACGAGAGCCGAGCTCGAGGCCTATGTCCTGCGCGACCGGCCCCTCGATTGCGCCGGCGCCTACAAGCTCGAAGCGGGCGGCATCGCCCTGTTTCAGAGCATCGAATGCGCCGACTGGACCGCCATCGAAGGCCTGCCCCTGCTGTGGCTCTCCCGGCGACTCCGGGAACGGCGCTAGCGCCGGCCCCAGGCCGGTCCCGCAAGCCCCGCCGATCAGGGCCGCAGACTGGGAATCCAGGTCTGTCCGAAGGGACCGCCGGCGAACAGCGTCCCCGCGGGCAATTGGAGGTTGAAGCGTGTCCCGGCCCGCTGGATGCCCAGATTCACGACCCGCTCGGGCTCGCGCTGGGCGATCGTGCGCAGGGTTTGGAAGCGCGAGCGATCGATCGGCTCGCCGTCGAACTCGAGCAGCAGGTCCCCCGAGGCCAGCCCCGCCTGGATCAGCGCCTTGGAGTCCTCTTCGAGCACCAGGCAGACGCAATCGGGAGCGCGCCCCTCGAACCACACGTCGCCGCAGGGAAACGTGATCGACATCAGTTCGCCCGCGTCGTCGCGCAGCAGGTAGCGGCCCGGCACCACGATCCCGAAGGAGGCCCAGCCCTCCCCATCGACCTCGGCGCGCAGCAGAGCGAAATCGGCGCTCTTGTAAACGCCATCGGCACCCAGCTCCGAGAGGCCCAGCGTGCCCGTGCGCTGGGTGGGATGGCGCACGCGCAAGGAGCCCGTGCCGGACAGGTCCAAGGTCAAGAAATTGTCGCCGGCCACGATGTCGACCGGCTGGTTGTAGAGTTCGGAGGTGCCGAATCCGCCGCCCGAGGGCCGATTGAGGCGCAGCTGGAGCAGCATCGGACCCGGGGACAGGCCGCCGAATTCGAGCTCGGTATCCTGGCTGCCCAAATCCAGCCGACGCTGGGTGCCCTTGGTGATGGAAAGCCCCGTGTAGGGTCCGGGGACCAGGGCGACCGAGAGCCATGCCGGCTGCGGGGGCCGATAATCGCCCCGGATGCGCAGGAGCAGGCGCGCCGGGATCTCGAAACGGGCCAGGACCCGGGTCTGACCGGGGCTCAAGGGCAGCTCGAGCGCACCGTACGTGGGGTGCTGCAGCAGCAGGAGCACTTCCGAGGAGGCCGTCGGAGCAGGACTCGCGAAGGGATTCGCAGGCGCCGCCCCCTCCGCGGTCGGCGGACGGCCCGCGATCCAGTCCTTGAGATTCGGGCGCAGCAGCACCTCGAAGCGCCCTGGGGCCAGTGGCAACACGTGGTTGGCGAGCACCGGGCTTTCGCTGGAGCCCGCGCCGGTCTTGATGCGCAGCGCGACCTTGCCGAGGCTGGCTGCGGGATCCCCGGCGGGATCGCTGGCCAGGACCTCGAGGCGCGGCCAAGCGAGCGAGCCGTTCAAGGAGAAGTCCTGTCGCAGGGGCGCTGCAGGCAGTTCCACCACGCCGAGCTCGGTCCACTGGCTGTCGAATTGCAGCTTGTACTCGACCCGATAGGAGCCGGGCTTCGACGCGAAAGCCTGGAAGTGGGGGCCCTCGAGGGTCGGCGGCGAAAAGCCGGGCGTCTGCCAGGTCTCGAAGGGATCGACCAGTCCGCCCCCCTCCGTGGGCACCAGCCGGACCTGGAAACCGTCCAGGGCGATGCGGTCCCCGGCGGGTGGCTGGAGCTGGCCGTAGAGCGCGATCGTCGGAGCGAGCACCCAGCGCTCGTGTTTGGGCGGACCGAAGGCGGACAGCTCGAGCTCGCGGGGACCCGACATGCGCTCGGACAGCTGCGGCATCTGGTTGGAGCGCACCCACGGCCGAGCCCCGGTCATGGCGCACACCCGCCAGCTTCCCGGCGGCAGATCCAAGGCGGGCCGGGACCGGTCCCAGTCGAGGTAGCTCCAGGGGCAGCCGTACTCGAGCGGGCTGAACAGGGCCAAGCGCGCTGAATCGACCGGCCGACCCTGCTCGTCGACCAGATCGAGCACCAGGCGCGCCGCAGGCCAGGCCACGAAGTCGACGGTGCGGCCAGCGCCGGCCGCACCGCCCCCGGTGCCCGCGGGCTGTAGGATCCAGCCCGGCAACTCGGCGCGCAGCTGGAACAGCCGGTCCGCTGGCACCGGGAGTTCGAAGCGTCCGGCCGGATCGGAGCGGGCCGAACGGGCTTCGGGCCCGCTCGGGCGCTCCTGCTGCAGCAACCAGTTGGTGCGCGGGTCGCCGCTGCGCGACAGTCCGGGGGGGGTGAGCAGGGAACCGGGCCCCTCGGGGACGGCTTTGATCCGTGCTCCCGCCAGGGGGGCGCCCTCCAGGGTGCGCACGGTGCCGACGATCAGCCCCTCCTCAGGGCCAGGCCCGCGCGCGTCCAGCAGGCGTCGCTCTGCCGCAGCGGCATCCAGCAGCGGCGCCACGATGCTCGAGGCGGCGTCGGGGCCCTGATCCACGGCCGGATCGGCGAGCGCAGCGGCCGTGGGCAGGGCGGCCGATTCACCCTTGGGCGTTGCCCGGTCGCTGCCCGTCGGAAGCGCCGCCGGGCGAGCGAGCCCGAAGACGCCGGCCCCGAACAGGCAGCCCAGCAGGAAGGCCGCCCAGGGAACGCTGCGCTGTTTGTCCATTTGGCGAGTCATGGTGGAGGCTGAGCAAGATCGGGCCGAATCAGCGAGAGCGGGCCCAGGCACGCGCCGCGATCCTCGGCGTCAGGGGCGGAAGTGATCGAGCGCGGGGGGACCCCGGGACGTGGCCCGGCGCCCGGGAAACTGCACGGGCTAGCGGAAGCCGGAGCTCCGGGGACTCCATCCTTGTACAGCCTACAAGGCGCGATGAGATCGCCGCTTGGATCCCCCGCAGAGTGCGAGCGTCGCTGCGCACCGGGAATCGACTCCGCGGACGCCGGTCGGCGGTCCACAAGCAGGTGGCCAACTGCCCCGACTAGGGTTCGAAGGACGGTTGGCAGTAGCCGCCGTCTTCGCCGGAGAATGCGCGGTTGGGGACGGCGAGCTGCAGGCTGGCGCCGTCGCGCAGGACGCTCAGGGAGAGGGTCCGTTCGGGGGCTTTCTTGGCGATGGCCTCGAGCCAAGCTTGGAGCTCGAAGGTCTGCCCGTCTACGGCGGTGATGCGGTCGCCCGAGCGCAGCCCCGCCTTGAACATGGAGCCGTCCTCATCCCAGATTAGAACACGCAGGCAATTGGCCGGATTGGGGGTGAACTGGACCTCGCCCGTGGGGCAGCGCACCCCCATGAATTGTCCGCCGTAGCTCAAGATGTAATCGCCCGGCGACACCTTGGGGAACACCGCCAGGCCATCCTCGTCGATCTGCGCGTGCTTTTGCCCAATGCCGAAGCGACCACGGGCGAGGCGCGGCTCCAGCTCCACCATCCCCTCGGAATCGGCGGAGACACGCACGCGCAGCTCGCTGAGCGTGTTGAGGTCGAAATGGACCGTATTCTCGCCGGGCACGATCTGCACCGGCAGGGACATCAGGGTCTCGTGCGTGTATTCCTGGCGTGTTCCCTGGTTGTACTGCAGGTGCACGTCGTATGAGCCAGGTTCGAGGTTCTTGACGGTCCCGCTCCACACACCTCCGGGACCGATCACGGGCTGCATGTTGTTGCCACCCATCGAATCGAAGCGACCGCTGCCGTCCATGATCGTGACGTGGTAGAAGCGATCGGGTTCCGCAGGGGTCGCACCGCCGATCGAAACCGTCAAAGTCGCCGGAGCGGAGAGCTGCAGGGTGTATTCCGTCTGCCCTGGAACGAATCTCAACGTGCGCCGGCCCCAGGTCGAATGCTCGAATTGACAGCTCGATTCCCCGCCCTCCTCGGGAGCGATCAGGGGGCGGAAAAAGCGCGCCTGTAGGTGGGCCGGAACCCGCAGTTCGAACCGACCGGGCCCGATCCGGAGCAGGTTGTCGTACCCTTGGCTGGTGTGCGTGCCACCCTTGGGGGTCCTCACGCTGAAGGTGAGCGGCCCGAAGCCGTCGACCGGCTGACCATCCGGGCTGCTCGCGTTGATGAACAAGCGTGGGTGCTCCGCCTGGGGCGCGGCGGTGAAGTCCCGGCGCAGGTTGCCATCGGCCAATTCCACCGGCCCCAGCAGTGCACTGTCCTCGGAGCCTTTCCAGCGCAGAAGCAGGTCGTAGGTGCCCGGGGTCTCCGTGGTCAGCAAAAAATGCGGGGTTTCGAAGTACTTGTATCCGTCGCTGAAGTCTATAGCTTCGGGGTTCGACTGCCCCGGGGTCACCAAGGCCAGGCCATAGCCCCCGACGGTCCGCGGCTCCTGACCCGCCGGCAGCAGACGCCCAAACAGCGTGGGTCGTGGAGCCAGCTGCCAACGCTCGGTTCGCGCGTCCGCGCTGGCGGCCAGGCTCAGCTCCACGACTGCGCTGCGCTGCTCGGCCAGCCAGAGCGCATGCCGCTCGGGACACCAGGGCTCCGCATCGTCGCTGAGCGCGATGAAACGATACGAGCCCGGGGAGAACTCGAGGCGCGGCTGGGCGCGGCTCCAGGCGACGAAGCTCCAGCTCTCGTTGCCTCGGCTGACGCCTGCATAGGCGATCACGGCCGCCTCGAGGGGCTGCCCCGCCGAGTCGGTCAGATCGAGTTCGAGGTTCGCGAGAGGCGAGGCCACGTAGACCAAGTTCGCGCCGGCGACGACGCTGCTGCCCTGCCCGTCGGTGCGATCGAAGCGCCAGCCGGGCAGGTGCAGGGCGATCGAATACACCCGGTCCGCCTCGACTTCGAAGGCGAAACCGCCGTCCGCCGCGCTGAGCCCGAGCAGCGCGCGCGATTCGCTGTCGAGCAGGCGCCGGGCCTGATCCGCCAGGGAGTCGGCCGCGGACTGGATCGCCGGGCCGAGCACCCGCTGGGGCAGGCGCTGGGCATCGGCGGTCAAAGGGGCCAGCCGCACTTGGACGCCCAGCAGCGGCGCACCGTCCACCCGCGCGACCTGGCCGCGCAGCGTGCCGCTGCCAGCTTGGCGAGCGCTGGAGGCGCTGCGCAGCCGCGGTGCGCTCGCCAGGGCGGTGCGCACCGAGCGCTCGATGGCGGCCGCGGAGACCTCCGTAACGCGCTCGGCGCCCGCCGGGGCCGCGACGGAAGCGGCGTCCCGCAGGGCGGTCGATGGATCCGCCGCGGCAGCGGGATTCGCCCGCGCCGACAGGTCTCGCTCCGCAGCCGCCGATCCGACATCGGTGGGAGCGGAGCTCTGGAACAGCATGCCGAAGATCCAACCGATCAGCATGCCGATCGGCAGCAAGAGGTAAGCGGCGGGTTTCATGGAAGAGTGCGAGCTCCGATGGAAGAACCGACGCGGGCGCTGACCAGCGCCAGCCGTCGGCCGTTCGGCGATTCTAGCGTCGCGCGACGCGCCCGCCTGCGCCCGGCGCTTGCCCCCCGGGAATCCGGCGACCAGCCTGGGTCGCGTGCCGACCGATCGAAGCGCGCCCGCGTCAGCGTCTCGGGGGGCCCCCGCCCTCGGGCGGGATCCGCAGCGGCGTCAGATGCCGGAAACAGTGTGCTAGCGACGATCCCGGCCTCGTTGGCCGCCGGATGGCGACCCGCAGGCATGCCGAGGGGCTGGTCCCGCGACCCGAGCTGCGCTCGAGCCGCAAGACCAGCCCATCAGCGATCGGCCGCGCGGACCAGGCGATGGTTGGCGCCGGCCGGGCGCGCACCGAATTCCTGCACCTGCCCGCCGGGCCAGGTCACGCGCAGGTTTTCGACGGAGTCGGCCGAGCCCAGGCCCAGATGGATGCGCGTTTCGTTGCTGGCTTGGTACGAGGAGGCGGCGCGCACGAAACGCTGGAAGGGTTTGCCGCGAATGGTGCCCTCGAGGCGCGCCCCGATCACGTCCGCGCCCTCCGAGCTCGCGCAGGAGATCCCGATCCAGTTGCCGCGGGCCGGCGCGCGGTTGATCAGGAGGTGCGCGGGCCCGTCGCGATTGACCACCAGCACGTCCACGGCCCCATCGCCGTCCACGTCGCCGAAGGCCGCCGCCCGCGAGCTGGCGATCAGCGGCGTGGCCGTGCCCCCGCGCGGCAGAACCTCCTCGAAGCGCAGCTCCGGCAGGCCGCGCTGCAGGAGGTTCGGTTCGGCGTAGGGATCCGCGGAAAGGCTCTGCTCCTGGCGCTGGACGCGCCCGCAAGCCTGGTACAGGTCGAGCCAGCCATCCTGGTCGAAGTCGTACCAGCCCACGCCGAAGCGCGTCAGCGGCCGGCTGACCAGCGCCAGCCCCGCGCGGCGCGTGCCGTCGCTGAAGCGCCCCCCGCGGTTGAGATGCAGAGAATCCGCCTCGCGGTTCAGGTTGACCACCAGCAGGTCTTCGTCGCCATCGCCATCGAGATCGGCCGCAGCCACGCCCATGCCGGCTTTGGGCAGCCCGTCGGCGTCCACGGAGACGCCGCGCTCCGCGGCCACGTCCCGGAAGGCGCCCCGGCCGTCGTTCTGCCAGAGCAGATTGGGCATGCCGTCGTTGGCCACGAACAGATCCGGCCAGCCGTCCTGGTCGATGTCGCTGGCCAGCACGCCGAGGCCGGTCCCGACCCGATCGATGCCGAGCTCGCGCCCGCGCTCGACCAGGCGCCCGTCCTGATTGTCGTAGAGCACGTCGAGGGCCGCGGCCTGATAGTTCTGCGGGCTGCAATAGTCGCGGCTGCCCTGCACGTTGACGCAGGGCATCTCGGTGCCCGGGCTCCAGGACAGGTAATTGCACACGTACAGGTCGAGATCCCCGTCCAGATCGCGATCGAAGAAGGCCGCGCTGGTGCCCCAGCCCGGATCGGCGCCGCCGCGCTCGGCGCTGACGTCCGCGAAGCGCAGGCCCCCCGACGAGCGATTCTCGAGCAGAGCGTTGGGCCCCCAGTTGGTCACGTACAAGTCCACGTCGCCGTCGCCGTCCACGTCGCCGCAGGCCACCCCGTTGCCGTAGCCGCGCTGTCCGGCGCCGCTGTTTTCGGTCACATCCTGGAACTGGCCGGCGCCCAGGTTCTCGAACAGCTGATTGGGCACGTTCTGCTCCGGAGCCACATCGAGCGAGCCCGATTGCACCAGGTAGGCGTCGAGATCCCCGTCGCCATCGAGATCGGCCAGGGCCGCGCCGCCACCCATGATCTCCGGCATCCAGTAGCGATCGGGCTCGGCGCCGGAGCGGTGCTCGAAGCGGAGCCCGCGCTGGACGGCCTCTTCGCTGAGCCAGGGCGCCGGCGCGGCCTTCGGCTCCGGCGCGGGCGCGGGGCGTTCGCAGGCCGAAAGCGCGACCGAAAGCGCGGCCGCTCCCAGCCACGCCCCGCCGAAGCGGGCCGCAGGACGGCCCGCCAGGGGGCGCTGCGGCAGCGACGCCGCTCGCTCGTCCTGCAGTCGCCGGGCTCCGGAGCGTTGGGTCCAACCGGTCTGCGAAGTTTTCATCGCGCGCTCCGCCGCTCGAGTTCCGCCAGGGCCTTGGTCGCCAGGGCGACCGCGGGATCGCCGGGCTCGAGCGCGCGGGCCAGCTCGAGTTCCTGCCGGGCGGCGTCGAGCGCGCCGGTCTCCGCCAGGCACAGGGCCGCGAAGGCCCGCGGGCGGGCCCGGCCCGGCGACAGGGAAGCCGCCTCCAGGAACCAGGGTCGCGCCTCCGCCGGCCGGCCGGCGCGGCGCAGGGCCATGGCCAACACCTCGACGCTCTTGGCGTCGCGATCGCCCAGGAGAACCGCGCGCTGATACGCCTCGGCGGCCTCGCCGTGGCGCTCGAGCTTGGATTCGAGGCGCCCGATCAGGCGCGCCGCATCGGCCAAACCGGGGTGCAGCTCCGCGGCCCGCCGCGCGAAGACCAAGGCATCCGGGGTGCGCCCAGCCGCATCGAGGGCCAGGGCCAGGTTCATGGGGATGCGATAGTGATCCGGCCGGCGCTGGGCGGCGGCCTCCAGCATCTCGATCGCTTCGCCGGGGCGGCCCAGGGAGATCAGCGAGGCGGTCAGCATGCCCTGCACCGTGACGTCGTCGGGGTCGCGGGCGTGCAGGGCCTGCACATCGGCCAAACGCTGGGCCGCCTGGCCCGAGCGCAGGGCTTCGAGCGCGGCCCCCATCACGGCCCCATAGCCCACGGCGCGGGCGTCCACCTCGACCTTCCAGGGGTCGCGCCAGGAGGGCAGCACGGCGCCGACCAAGAGGCGCTCGCGCTCGGCGGCCTCGAATTCGCCGAGCTCGGTCAAAGCGCGCGCCAGGAGCGCCCGGGCGGGGCGATCCTCCGGGGCGGCCGCGAGGCGCGCGCGCAGGCGCTCGGCCGCCGCCGCGGGCTGGCCCAGATCGAGCTCGAGCCGCGCCCAAGCGGCCACGGCGGCCCCATCCCCGGCGTCGAGCTCGAGCGCGCGCCGGTACTCGCCCTGGGCCTCCTCGAAACGCCCGAGTTCCGCCAGCCACAGCCCGCGGCGCACGCGCAGGGGACCGCGCTCCGGGGCCAGGGCGATGGCGGCTTCGAGGGACGCCAGCGCCTCGCCAAGGCGGCCCTGCTCGCTCTGGGTGAAGGCCAGCAGCGCGCGCACCCGCGCATCGCGGGGATCGAGCGCCGCGGCGGCGCGGTAGGCCCCCTCCGCGGCGGCGTACAGGCCATGGGCATCGAGCAGGGCGCCCAGGTCGAACAGGGCCCGCGCATCGCCGGGCGCGCCCTCGACCCGCGCGCGCTGCTCGTCCAGGGCCAGCTCGAGCTCGGCCGGCAGGTTCGTCCCGGCGAGCCCCGCCAAAATCTCGCCGGCCGTGAGCGCTCGCTCCGGGTTCGCGCTCGCCTGCGCCGGCTCGCCCCGGGCGGAACCAGCGGCCGAATCCTCCGCCGGTGCGCCAGGCCCGCAGCCCGGTGGCAGCAGGAGCGCGAGCAGCGCGGGCAGGGCCAGCGGAGCGCGGGCGCGGCGGGGCGAGCACGGCATCGGGCCTACTCTAGCGTTGGGCCGCAGGCTCTCGCCCGGCGGTCGCGCCACCGGCGAGCGCCACCGGCGAGCGGGCCGGCGAGCGGGGCCGCGCTCGGGCGCCCGCGGACAGCGCATCCCCGGCCGAACTGAGGCGCTGCAGCGACGCCGGCGCACAGCAAGGGATCCGGCCGTGCATGGCGGCATCCGCTGCGGCTGCGGTGCCCGTTCGGGCCCCTCAAGGACCGGGCAGGGGCCGGAAATAACCCAGGGCCAGGCGCGTGGCCTCGGCCAGGTCGAAACGCGCCGGATCTCCGCCGGCGCTGAGCAGGTCCTCCGCGACGCGCACGAACAGGGCCGCGCACAGGTTCAGCACCTGGCGGTGCTCGCGGCGCACGAAGCGCTGCAGCTCGCGGCGGCCCTCGGCGCCGAGCGGCTCGGGCAGCTCGAGGGCCTTGGCGGCCACCCGCGTGAAGACCTCCGCCAGCCACTCCCGGTCGCGCACCCGGCTCGGCTCGCGCATCATCACCACGATCACCCCAGCGGCGGTCTTGCTGGCCAACGGCGAGAGCGCCGCCAGCCCGGCGCGCAGGGTCGGTCGGTCGGGGATTTCCATGGCCGGCGAGCAGCATAGACTCGCCGAGGCTGACGCGCCCGAAGAGCCCGCAGCGCACCCGCCCCCATGGTTCAACGCGCCCATCGCCCCTTTCTGCCCGCTTCGGCCTGCCTGGCCGTACTCCTGTTCGCCGCGGGGCAAGCTCGGGCCCAAGCAGCGCCCGCCCCGGAGCGCTGGCGCTTCGAACTGGGCCCGACCGAGCGGCCGCTGCCGTTCCTCTTGGAGCTCGAACCGGGCGAAAGCCCGCGCGCCTTCGTGCTCAACGGCCTGGAGCGCCTGGAGGTTCCCAAGCTCGAAATCTCCGCGGATTCGTGGCGTCTCGAGTTCCCCCACTACGACTCGCGGCTCGAGCTGACCCGGCCTGCCCCCGATCGCCTCGAGGGCCATTGGATCAAACGCCGGGCCGGCGGCCTGGAAGGCCGCATGGAGGCCCGCGGTCAGCGCGGCGGCGCGCCGCGCTTCGCCGCGCTGCCCGCCGGCGGCGCGCCGCCCGCAGCCTTCCTGGGCGAATGGCAACTGCGCTTCGAAAGCGACCCCCATCCCGCGATCGGACGCTTCGCCGCCAACGCCGAAGGCGACATCGAGGGCACGGTGCTGACCAGCACGGGCGACCATCGCTTCCTGGCCGGCAGCGCCACGGGCGGGCGCCTGCGCCTGTCGGTCTTCGACGGCGCCCACGCCTTCCTGTACGACTTGGCCCTCACGGCGGACGGCCGTCTCGAGGGGCGCTTCCATTCGGGCGAGCGCTGGAGCGAGGCCCTGAGCGGCGAGCGCGCGCCGGCGGCGGCCCTGGCGGACGCCTTCGGCCTCTTGAGCCAGGTGGGCGCGGCGCCGCTCAAGACCCTCGAATTCGAGGACCTCCAAGGCCGAGCGCTGTTCCTCGGCGGCCCGGAGTTCGCCGGTCGGCCCCTGCTGATCCAGGTGTTCGGCTCCTGGTGCCCCAACTGCCACGACGAAGCCGCGCTGCTGGCCGAGCTGCACCAGCGCTTCGGGCCCCGCGGGTTGGCGCTGGTCGGATTGGCCTCTGAATTCGGCGACGATCCGGCGCGCGACCGCGCCCAGGTGCAGCGCTACGCCGAACGCCACGGGCTCACCTATCCGCTGGCGCTGCTGTCCAAGGCCGACAAGGCCGCCGCCGGCGAGGCCCTGGGGCTCTCCGGCCCCCTGGTGGCCTTCCCCACGACCCTGTTCGTCGCCCGGGACGGCAGCCTCACCGCCCTGCATTCGGGCTTCAGCGGCCCGGCCACCGGCGCGGACCATCAGCGCCTGCGGGCCGAATTCGAGCAGAAGATCGAAGCGCTGCTGGCGGCCGCAGCCCCGCCCGCTGTGCCGCTGAAAATCCGCGAATGGGTCGCCTGGGGCCACACCGGCGCCAGCTATCGCATCGAGGACAGCCCCGCAGGCCCGCTGTGGGCGCGGCTCGACGATCGCGGGCGGGTCGCCAGCCGCGGGCAGGCGATCGATGCCTGGCCGGGCGGGGTGCGCCTGGACGGCGAACCGTTCGTCTTCGATCCGAGCCTGGGCGTGTTCGTGCACCCCTGGCGCGCGGACTGGCGTCTGTCGCCCGCGGGCTCGACCCTGGCGCCGAGCGTGTGGCGCTTTGGCGACCCGCGCCGCGCGCTGCTCGAGCGCGCCTCCGAAGGCACGCCGGTCGAGCGGCGCGAAGCCTTGCTGGCGCTGTGTTTCGTAGAGCGCGAAAACGCCGGCGCGGATCTCGACCCGCTGCTAGCCGCCGGACTTTCCAGCAAAAGCCCCGCCAGCCGCGCCAGCGCCTGTGCCGCCGCGGCCTTGGCCGGGCGCCGGTCCCTGGCGCCCACGATCGAGGCCCTGCAAGCCTCGGCGGACTCGCGCCTGGCGCGGGCCGCTCGCGAGGCCCTGGCCAGCCTGAACCGGGAGTCGGCGCCCGCCGGGGACCCGCAGGAGCGCCCGCAAAGCGAACGCTGAAGCCGGACGGGCCGCGGGCCAGCGCCACGGCCGACCGCAAGCCAGCGCAGCGGCCCGGCCCGTGTGGGCCAGCCCGCGGGTCGGGAGCCGCTCCGCTCGCGAACCAGGCGCTCCAGCGCCCGTCAGGCTTCGAGTTCGAGCGCCTCGGGCCCGTTGGGCGCCGCTTGCCAGCCTCCGAACAGCGACGGGCCGGCTTGGCCCACGGCCATGACGCTCTCGAGCCGCAGGCCGAAACGGCCGCGCTGATACAGGCCCGGCTCGTTGGTGAAGCACATGCCCGCGGCCAGGGGCACCTCGGAGCCGCCGTCCAGGTACGGGGCCTCGTGGATCTCGAGCCCGATCCCGTGGCCGAGGCGGTGCGTGAACAGGCGATAGCCGGGCCCGAAGCCGTGGGCGTCGATCACGGCCCGCGCGGCG
>JBIKLM010000034.1:0-16700 GCA_044359835.1 Planctomycetota bacterium | reverse complement strand
GGGGCCACAGCGGAGCAGCAGCCCCGGCCGCGCTCCCTGGCCCTGTTCCCGGCCCTGCTGGCGCTCTCGGCGGCGCTGCTGGCCGCGGCGCTTTGGTCGCGCCGCGAAGCGGCTGGTGCTGGACGGGGCGAGCGGGTCTAGGGACGCGGCAGCGTTCGCCCCGCGGCTCTCCCGTCGAACCCTGGGGGGCCCGCTCGGCAGCGGATCCGAACCGCCTATGGACCGGGTTCCGGTCCCCCGTGCCGGACCGACGCGCCGGGCCCCTCGGCCTTGCGCCCCAGGAGCAGCACCAGCGCCAGCAGGCTGGCGAGCCCCGCGCCGAGGCACAGGGCCGGCGAGACCCCCAACAGGGCCGCCGGCAGGTAGCCGCACAGGATCGCCGCGCCGTTGGCCGCCAGGGCGTAGGGCATCTGCGTGCGCACGTGGTCGAAGTGATCGCAGGCGCTGGCGATCGAAGACAGCACCGTGGTGTCGGAGATCGGCGAGCAATGGTCGCCGAAGATCGAACCTTCGAGCACCGCCCCGATCGAGAGCAGCATCAGCCCCAGGCCGCCCAGGTGGGTGCCCTCGCCGAGCTGGAACGAGAGCCCGACCACCAGCGGCAAGAGGATGCTCATGGTGCCCCAGGACGTGCCGGTGGCGAAGGCGATCGCGCCCGCCAGCAAGAACAGCACCAGCGGCAAGAGCAGCGGTTCGAGCAGCCCCTCGATCTGTAGCGCCAGGTAGGGCGCGGTGCCGAGGTCCTCGCAGGTGCTGCCAATGCTCCAAGCGAGATACAGGATGCACAGGGCCGCGCCCATCGAGCGCAGCGCGGCCCAGGACGCGGTCAAGACCTGGCTGGCCCCGAGGCCCGCGCTCAACGTGCCCAGGACCGCCAGGGCGAACCCGACCGCGGAACCGATCATCAAGGGCCCGTTGCCGCTGCCCCGCGCGAGGACCTCCAGCAGGCCCTGCGTGCTCAGCAGCTCCCCGAGGGGCCGCGCGAAGGCGCCGCCGCGGAGCGCGATGATCAACAGGGTCACCGCCAGGAAGGCCGTGACGGGGACCACGGCGCGCCAGGCGGCGGGCCGGACCCCGGCGGGCATCTCCAGGGCACCGGCGTCGCTGGCCAGCGGGGCGGCTCCGGGGCGCACGACCTGCCCAAGGCGCCGTGCTCGGCGTTCCGCGGTCAGCATGGGCCCGAAGTCCCGCCCGGTGACGACCAGCATGCCCATCAGCGCCAGGGTGAACCAGCTGTAGAAGCGATACGGCAGGGTTTGGATGAAGACCGCGTAGCCCTGGTCGCTGGACAGGCCAGCGGCGGGCAGCTGTGCCGAATACGTCGAAACCTCGAAGGCGATCCAGGTCGAGAACAGCGACAGGCCGGCCACCGGCGCCGCGGTGGAATCGACCAGATAGGCCAGCTTTTCGCGCGCGACGCGGTATCGGTCGGTGAGCGGGCGCATGGTCGAGCCCACCAGGATCGTGTTGGCGTAGTCGTCGAAGAAGATCAGCAGACCCATCCCGTAGGTGGTGATCTGCGTGCTCCGCGGGCCGCGCGCCAGGCGGCTCAGCCGATCCATCAGGCCGCGGATGCCGCCGCTGAGCGTCAGGTTGCCGACCATGGCCAGCATCAGCGCCACGAAGGCCACGATCTGCAGCTTTTCGCCGGAGGAGAGCTTGTCGTAGAGGTAGCGCGTGAAGACCCCCTGGCCGCCCTCCGCCAGCGCCGCCCAGGGGCCGCTGCCGCTCTGCAATCGGAACAGGACCGAGCCCGTCAGGACACCGCCGAACAGGGACGGGATCGGCCGGCGGGTGGCGATGGCCAGCGCGATGGCGACCAGGGGCGGCAACAGCGAGCGGCGGTCCGGCGGCGACCAGGGCAACTCGACCGAGCGCGCGGGTCCCTCCGGCGGAGTCCAGGCCAGCCGCAGCGCCGCGGGCAGGCGCTCGAGCTCGAGGGCCTGCCCGCCCGGCGCGGCAGCGAGCTCGCCGATCAGCTCGAGACTGAAGCCCTCCGAGCGCTCCCCGCCGGGCAGCCGAAACCCGGCCTCGGCCGCGCTGCGCAGCCCGCGCGCCACGCTGCGGCGCAGCAACAGGTCCAGGTCCGGGCGCGGCTGCCCGGTCGGATCGCGGAACACCACCGCGCCGAGGGTCAGGCTCGCCCGGCCCGCTCCCCGGCTGTGGGCCGTGGTGGCTGCCAGCAGCGCTTGGCCCAGGGAATCCGGCTGCCCCTCCGCGGCCGGCAGCAGCGCGCGGTAGGCCTCGGCGCAGGCCAGGGCGTCGCGCTCGCGCTCGGAGCCCGCGGCGCTGACCCACAGGTAGGCCGAAAGGGCCAGCAGCAGGGCGGCCACGGCGGTCGAGACGCGGCGGCTCGAGCCCGGGACCGGCGGCGGGGGCGGGGCATTCAAGGGCTGGTGACTCTAGCGCCTGTGCGTTCCGGCGCCGGGGAGGGCCGCCGGGCGCGGGCTATGCTCTCGCCCATGGCGCGCCCTTCGATCCTCGCCCTGTCCCCGGGCGGCGGCGTGCTCGACCCGGGCGGCCCCTTCGAACAGGCCGCGGCCGGCCCCGGCTGGTCGGCCCTGGCCCCCTGGCTGCTGGCCTGCCTGGTGGCCCTGGCGGGCTACGGGGTCTATCTGCTGGCCCGGCTTGCGCGGTCCGCGGAAGAGCAGCGCGGGATCGCCCGCAATCAGCAGCTGCTGCTCGGCGAATTGCGCGATCGGCTGGCGCGGCTGGAGCAGGAGCGGGCCGTGGTCGACCTGCGCCGCATCGAGCACCTCCTGATCGATGCGCGCGATGGGCAGGTGCGCCTCGAGGATGCGCTGCTGCGCAGCGTGGAGCGCGCCGCCCCGGGCGGCGTGGAGGGACCGGCGCGGCCGGCCGCCAGCGCGGCCGAGGAGCTGATCGAGCGCGTGCAGAATCGCCTGCTGGCCATGGGCTACGAGCGCGTCCAGGTGGTCAGCGGGCGGGAGCAGCTCGAAACCCTGGCCGGCGGGCGCGGCGAGGTGCTCGTGGAGGCACGCCGCGGCGGGGTGATCCACAAGGGCAAACTGAGCGTGGTGGAGGGGCGCATCCTGGACGTGGCCATGCTGCCGCCCTACGCCCTGTTCCCCTGAGCGCACGGGCAGCCGCGGCTCCGTTCGGCCGGCGCTGCCCCCCCCCGCGGATCGGCCCTCGGCCGCGCCGGACGCGGCCCGGATGGCACGCTTCGGTCCCTTGGCTTGACTCGGCGGCGCCAGGGCCCATCTTGGGGGTCCCTCCGGCGCTCCCAGAAGCCCGCGCTCCCCCCATGGCCATCGACACCACCATCTCGCACCTCGGCGACTACGTCGGTCAGACCGTCCGCCTGCAGGGCTGGGTCTACAACCGAAGCTCCAAGGGCAAGCTGCATTTCGTGCAGCTGCGCGACGGCACGGGCCTGTGCCAATGCGTCGCCTTCCAGAAGGAGGTCTCGCCGGAGCTGTTCGAAACCCTCGGGCGGGCCGGGCAGGAGTCGTCCCTCGAGCTGATCGGCAGCGTGCGCGCCGATGAGCGCGCCCCGGGCGGCTTCGAGATCGGGGTCAGCGACGGGCGCATCCTGCAGTTCGTCGACGGTTACCCGATCACCCCCAAGGAGCACGGTCCCGACTTCCTGCTGAGCAACCGCCATCTGTGGCTGCGCTCCCGCCGCCAGTGGGCCCTGATCCGCGTCCGCGATGCGGCCATCACCGCGATCCGGCGCTTCTTCGACAAGCGCGAGTTCGTGTGCGTGGACTCGCCCATGTTCACGCCCAACGCCTGCGAAGGCACCTCGACGCTGTTCGAGGTCCCGTACTTCGAGCGCACGGCTTTCTTGACCCAATCGGGCCAGCTCTACGCCGAGGCCTCGGCCATGGCGCACCGGCGCGTCTACACGTTCGGCCCGACCTTCCGCGCCGAGAAGTCCAAGACGCGCCGCCACCTGACCGAGTTCTGGATGCTCGAGCCCGAGGTGGCCTTCTGCGACCTGGCCGGGATCATGTCCCTGGCCGAGGACCTGGTGGCGAGCGTCGTCCAGGAGGTCCTGGAGCGCCGCCGCGAGGAGCTCAAGATCCTCGAGC
This sequence comes from Planctomycetota bacterium, assembly GCA_044359835.1. Classification (GTDB taxonomy): domain Bacteria; phylum Planctomycetota; class UBA1135; order UBA1135; genus JBIKLM01. The sequence goes on along the minus strand of JBIKLM010000034.1, from coordinate 12,642 downwards.
GCGACCTGACCAAGCTCGAGCGCATCCAGACGCCCTTCCCGCGCATGACCTACACCGAGGCCGCGGCGATCCTGGCCCAGCACCCGGAGTCGAGCTTCAAGCCCGGCGACGACTTCGGCGCCCCCGACGAGACGATCCTCTCGAACCGGTACGACCGCCCGGTCATGGTCACCCATTATCCTGCGCAAGTGAAGGCCTTCTATATGAAGCGCAACGAAGAGCCGGAGCCCAAGGCCCTGTGCTTCGACATGCTGGGCAGCGAAGGCGTGGGGGAGATCATCGGTGGCAGCCAGCGCGAGGACGACCTGGACCAGCTCCTGCACCGCATCCGCGAGCACGACCTGCCCCAGCAGTATTTCGAGTGGTACCTGGACCTGCGCCGCTACGGCAGCGTGCCCCACGCCGGCTTTGGCCTGGGCCTCGAGCGCACCGTGGGCTGGATCGCTGGCATCGAGCACATCCGCGAGGCGATCCCTTATCCGCGCATGATGACCCGCATCGAGCCCTGACGGGCGCAGGGCCGGCCCAGGGCAGTTGCAGCGAGAGCCCAGGCTGCCGGCGCCCGACCTGGGCCAGCCAGAGCTTCGAGCGATCCGGCGGCGCGCCGTCGCCGGACTCCAGCGCCGCTCCGAGGACCGCGGCCGGGCACGCCGCGCTGCGGAGCCCGCAGAACCCTGGGATTTTGGGCAGGGCTCGGGCGGGCGAAAACGCGGTGCCCGGCAGGAGCTGGGGCCGGGACAGCGATGCGGGGAGGCTCGGCGATGCGGGCACCCCAGTCGCCCGGAACCCGCTGCCAGCGCTTCCGACCGGGCCAGCGCTCAACGGGGTCGCAGCAGATCTTCCAAGCGGTCGGCGTTCGCCTCCCGTTCGGCCAGGGACCGATCGCTCCAGTCGTCGAAGGGAACGCCCGCCGCGCGGCACAGGGCCTCGCCGGCCCGACCGCGCGGCCAGGCGGTGGTGGCGGATTGGGTGAGCACGCCTTGACGGCTGGCGGAGGGGGTATCGATGCGCAGCACCCGCAACAGGAAGTCGATCGCCTCCGGGCGCCCGAGGGTCAGGGCCGCGATGGCGCATTCGGTGCGCACTTCGAGGTCCGGATGGGGGCGACCACCATGCGCCAGTTCGAGCAGCCGTTCGGCGCAACGCTCCGCCAGGGGCGCGCGCGCCAGGGCGGCCGCGGCCGTGACGTCGCCCGCGTCCCCGTGCCGCTCCGCCGCCTCGACGCGGGCTTCCAAACGCAGGAGCAACGCTTCGCTGGCCGCTGCGCTGTGGCTAGCGGCCAGCAGCAGGGCGGCGCGGGTGGCGCGGCCCGGCGCGGAGGAAAGCGCCGCGGCTAGGGACTCGATTTCTGCGGCCGTCGGCGGCGCGGGCGGCTGGGTGCCTTGGCGCTGGCGCAGGAAGCTCTCGAAACGCGGGGCGTCCAGGTCGAGGGCGCGCTCGAGCTCGCCGGTTTGCGGCGGGGAGAGCGCCAGCAGGGCCCCGGCGGCCAGGGCGCTGGTCGCGATCAGCAGCAGCGTGAGCGTGCGGGCCCGGGCCGGGCGCGATAGGCCGCGGACTCGCGGGGCCAGGCCCTCTGGAGTGTTTTGGCTGGGGACCGGGAACAGCGATTCGGGTCGAGCAGCGTCCGGGTGCGCCATGGGGCGAGCTTAACGCTGCCGCGGAAGATCGCCGCAAGCTCCGGGATCCAGCCGGCCTCCGGCCGGTGCTCGGACGGCCTGGGGTCCGGGACGAATTCTGGGTTCCGGCTGACACCGAAGGGGCGGCCCTCGGTCTTTGTTGCTGACGGGCAAAGGGCCCGTCCTCGTTCCCAAGCCGCGCGACCGCTTCTCCAGCTCGCGCCGACGCCGCTCGCCAAGCGAGCGACCCACCATGCCCCTCTCGATCCTGCGTACCTTCCCCGCCTTCCCGCAAACCGCACGCCGGCCCCGGCGTGTTGCGCCGCTGGTCTGCCTGGTGGCTGGCCTGGCCTCGCTGGTCTCGGCGGCCGCCGCCCAGTCCAGCCATCCGTTCCTGGTCAGCACGACCACGGATGCGGGCGCCATCTCGCCGGCGCTGCCGTTCCTGGAGGACCAGCATGCCCTGCTGGTCGGTCCGGGGGCCCAGCCGCGTCCGTTCCTGACCGACGGGCACTGGCGCGCCCTGTCCAGCCTGATCCCGGGGGACATCGACGGCCTCAGCGTCGACCGCGCCCAGTCCCATGCCTTCCCGGCCCTGCGCTTCTCGCTGCTCTCCGATGAGGGCGGTTTCCTCGACGGCGACATCCTCTCCCTGCGACCCGGCGGCAGCTTCGACGTGGTCGTCTCGGAATCCGCCCTGACCAGCGCCCTCGGGTTGCCGACCGCCTCGATCGATGTCGATGCCTTCGAATTCGACGCGGCCGGTGGACTCTACTTCAGCCTGCAGAACGACCTGCCCGGCAGCGTGCTCGGCGATCTGGCCGATGGGGACGTGCTCTACCTTTCGACCGCTGGTCAACTGAGCCGCCCCTTCACCGAAGCGGCCGTGCAGCAGGCCCTCAATCAAGCCACCGGCAGCACCGCGCTGGTGGGGGATGTGCAAGGCATCGCCTGGCTCGGCAACGGGATCGCCGTGGCCGTGCAGTCCCCGAGCGCCTTCGACGGTGCGATCCTGCGCCTGACCCCCGTGGGCTTGCTGCTGGCTACGGAGTCGGAGCTGGGGCTGGGAGGCGCCGAGTTCGACGGCCTCACCAGCTGGCCGACGAGCTTCCCCCGGCTGTCGGTCTGGTTCGAAGCCCAGGGCAGCCCGGGGCTGGGTCGCGGCGTCATCGAAGGGGCTCCCTTCGAGGTCGTCACGCTGATCCCCGCCAGCTCCCCTGGACACGAATCGGCCACCTACCTGCCCGGCTTCGGCGCTTGGTGCCTGGCTCCCAACGACCCGCTGATCGGAGTGGCATTGTCGCAGGGCCTGCCCCTGTTCGGCCTCGATAGCAGCGGCCGCCGCGAGTTCCAGGTCAACCTGAGCCCCGCGCTGGCGGGTCTCGGCTACGACTCCACCATGGGCTACAGCTACCAGGCCCTCAGCCTGACCAGCGGCGAACTCTCGGCGCCGCTGCGCGTCGAGTTCTGACAGCCTGTCAACAACTCGACTCGGGCTGCGACCGAGCCGCAAGGTCAGGCTCTCAGCATGCCTTTGGGCCGCCGTCCGGCGGTCAGCTTGACCGGCATCAGCGCTGCACGGCGAGCTTGCCTCGCCCCGACCCGCTGCCGACGATCGACTCGGGCTCGGCCCGAGTCGATCGCGGTGCACCCGATCCCCATTCCAATGGGTGCGGAAGCGCGCGGTGCTTCACCCGGGCGCCCCGTTGGCTGACCTGCTTGGCAGAGGACACCAAGACTGCAAGGACCCTGCCGATCCACGGCGGACGCCGGCGGTTCCGGCTCCAGCTCCGTCCGCGGCCGGGAATTCCGGCCCGCCGATCCAACGACGGGCGGGTCGGATCAGCATCTTCCGAGTTCTGCGTCGTTCAGGGGAGGAACGAGCGCAGGCCCGTGTCGTCGGCGATCCACAAACGGCCACGCGGGCAGAGCGCGTTCGGGCGTTCCCAAGCCACGAAGTGCCAGCGTCCGGCGCGGCTGATGGTGAAGGCGTCGGGCTCGTTGCCCCCCCGCCGAACCAGGTAATGGTCGCTCAGCACTTCGATGCGCCAGGGCGTCCAAGGATTGCCGAGTTCCGGCTCGTTGCCGGTGCCCCGGCGCAAGGCCACGTAGTGATCGCCACGCTCGCTGGCGAAGGACCCATCGTCTTGATCCGGCCCGCGTTCCAGGAGGCCCCGGGCCGAGCTGAGGGCCGGGGTGACCGCATCGGTCCAGGTGGCCACCTTGCCATCGCTGAACAGGGCCGCGACGCCGTTTTGCAGCGCCACCAGGCCCTCCGCCGGAGCGCTGGTGTGGGTCCAGGGACCCTCCAGATCGCCGTCCTCCGCATCGATCACCCAGGCTTGGCCTTCTTCGGAAAGCAGCAGCAGGTGGCCCGGGCGAGCCTGCAGGAAAACGGGGGTGCGCGCGATGCCAGCCAGGGTCTCGAGCTCCCGCCTCCAGATCTCGTTGCCTTGGCTGTCGATGCGCCGCACCTGACCGAAGCGATCGGCCACGATCTGGTCCCCGCCGATCGGAACGGGGATGGCCTCGATCTGCCGCTGGGCGATCCACAGACGCTCGGGCTCCTTGTGGAGCGAGATCAGCAGATCCCGGGGGCTGTCCATTTCGATCTTGACGATCTCACAGCCAGGGTAGCTGAACTCCAGACGGACGAAGGCGCCCACGTTGGACTCCATCGAAAAGGGAGTCGTGCGCTGGGAGCCGTCGGAAAGCCTCACGCTCGCTCCCGGCGGGGTGCTCTGGACGCGCCAGGGCAGGGGGCAGATGGCCAGGTTCAGCTTGGCGGCGTTGAGGGTCTCGATGGCGCCTTCGTGTTCGCCGGCGCGGGCCAGTTCGAGGGCCTTCTCGAAGGCCTGCCGCTGGGCTCGTACCTCGTCCAACTCGGGGGTCAGGAAGCCCATCAGGCTCTCCGATCCGTCCAGCTTGAGCAGGGCCTCATAGTCGTCGAGGGCGCTGCTGAAGTCTCCCGTGCGAGCGTGGAAGCGCGCCGAGGACAGAAGCTGTTCCTGCTGGTTCTCGAGCTCCCGGATGCGCAGCTCTTCCCGGTCGCGCGCCCGGGCGGACATGCGCTTGGCCAGGGCTTCGGTCAGCACGGCCAGGCGTTCGGCGAAGGGCACGAAGCGATCCTTGTTGGCTTGGGCCTTGGCCTCGACCCCGAGCTTCTCGATGCTGGACAAGAGCTTGCGTTCCGCATCCAGCTCTTCGTCGGAGGCGTGCACGGCCGGATTGCGGCGCTCGGCTTCCTCTTCGCAGCGATTGCCGAGCAAGGCCAGCAGGTCCTCATGGCTGCCCCAACCGCGTTTGTAGGAGATGGCCACATCGGGCTTCTCGGGCAAGGCCACGACCATGCGGAAGGCGTCTGGAAGCTCGCCGGTGCGTACATTGGCCTCGGCTTCGTCGAAGCGCGCCACCCAGGCGCCGGCCCGCTGCTCTTGATCTTCGGCATGGCGCTTGAACAGCCCCTGCCGCATGGTCTGGATGCGCTCCGACTCGTCCCCGGGGAAGTAGCGCTCGAGCAGCGCCAGCGCTTGGGACGGGGTGTGCAGCAGTTCGGTGATCTCGATCAGGCGTTGCTCGCGCATCTGGTTGCGCTGAATCCAGATCACCCCCGCACCCGACAAGACCAGCGCGAAGGCCGCACCGATGGCGACGTTCCAGCGGTTCTTGGTCTTGCGCCGCAGGCGCTCCCGGGTCTCGAGCAGCATCCCGTTGGCGACCCGGTGGTTGGGCGCCGACTGGAGCAGGGAGTAGAGCACCTGGGTGGCCTTCTCGAGCTCCTCGTGGACGAGCAGCTCCTGGGCCGCTTCGATCATCCAGTCGGAGCCCATCTCGAGCAGGCCGGACTCGAGCAGGCGCGTGCCCAGCTCGATACGCGTCGTCAGGGAGTCCGGGGCCAAGGCGGCGACCACGCGCAGGACGCAGCGGGCCCGGAAGGTCTGGTCGTTAGCCAGGAAACCGCGCGCCAAACGCAACAACTCGGTGTCCGAGCCCTGATGCTCCTCCTTGGGAAGGCGCGTGCGCAGGGCGTGGAAGTGCAGCTTGGCCAACACGCCGCCCTGCGGATGTTCGGCCAGGTCGCGCCAGCGGTCGAGCTGCGTCTGCAGGTCGGTATCGAGGGCATCGAGCTTGCGGAACAGGGCCCTGGCCTGGCGCATGCCGAGCATTTGGGCGGCCCGCAGCAGTTGGCCGCCCTCCCAGGCGCTCCACAGCAGCTGTGCTTCCGTGCGCAGCGGTGGACCCGCGGGCGCGGAGGCCAGCCAAGCCGCCAGGTGGTGGGCCGCCCGGTCGAGGCGTTGGCCTTCGAGCTCGGCGTTGGCCAGGGCCAGCTGCTCGGTGGGGGTGCACAGGCGCAGGAGTTCGCGGCTGACCCCCTCGGCGCACAAACCGCGGACCTGCCGGCAGGGCCAGCCCAGGCGGTCGGCGATCTCCATGACCGTCGAGCGCCCGTCGATTTGGTCCAGCAGGGCATTGGGGTTCTCGCTGCGATCCTCCCCGGAGAGCAGCACGGGCACGTCGTCCAGGCGCACGTACACGCTGCCGGAGGAACTCTCGTCCGCGATGCGGGCGTGCTCGAGCAGGAGATACTCGACCGGCATGCCCTGGCCCCAGGGGGAGGCCGGGGCGTCCTCGTCCTGATGACCGTGCTGGACGCGGCCGTGCATCGGCTGGGGCAGGTCCCCGGGCTCGAAGCGGAAGTGGACGTTCTGGGTGTCGAGCAGCTGGAAGAAGGCCTCGCGGCGCGCGGCCCGGGCGATGGCCTCCCGACGCTCGAAATCCCGGGCCGGATCCGGGTCGAAGCTGAAGGCCCGATCGGCCCGAGCCCGCCAGACCTCTGGGTCCTCCTCGGGGTTGTCCAGCAGGAACACCAGGCCGTTCTCGAGGCCCAGGCGCAGGGACAGCTCGTTGCCATACAGCGTCAGCACGCCGTCCTTGCCGCCGCGGGCCAGGCCTTGCAGCAGCTCACCCAGGCCGATTCCGGCCACATCTCCCTGGAAACTCATGGGTATCGGTTCATTCGGACGGGGCGAGGCTCTGGCTGGTCCGCGGAAGCGTCCGGGCCACCCTTCGGCGCGTGGGCCGAGACCCTCGGCTTTTCGTCCGGGCGCTCGGACGCGCTCAAGGGAAAGCCGGACGCCGTGGGTGCCGGCCGACGACGTCGGAGCTGGGTTGGACGGGGGGCGCCGGGACGGGGCGATGGCCCTAACGGCGGGCGCGATCGGGGAACTCCCGGGGATCGCCGTCGCCGCGGGGGCCACAGGACGCGGTGGGGCGGCCGGCGCTCGGTCGGGCTCGGCACTTTTTTCGAGGCTCCCCAAAGTCCTTGGGCACGGGAGCGCGTCCTTGGGCGCCACGGCGGCCCCGGATTGGAAGACCCCGGGCTCTCGCCGGCCGACTTCGACCGGCGGGTCCAGCGCCGGGAGCGGGCGCCTAGAGCGGCCCCAGGCTGGGGAGAATAGGTGCCGGTGGGCCCTGACCGGTCGTCCTCACGGGGGAGCTGCGACCCCTTCGCCCCACATCGATCGGGGCGCTGATCCGGGGCCGGCTCCGAGGCCTCCAGGGCGCTCGGAAACCAGGTCTCCTGGACCTGGGCGCTGCTGCAAAGGTCAGCCCGGGGGGCCCTCGGCGAGGCGCCGCCGCAGCCGTTCCGCATCATCCGGGCTGTCCAGGTCGTCGAGCACGGCCTGATCTGCGACCGGCAGCAGCCAGCAGGGGCTGGCCCGGGCGCGCAGCTCCTTGAGCGGGCGGTCCGGTGCGAAGTCGGCCAGCTCCGCCAAGAGCTCGCGCCCGATCAACACGGGGTGGCCCGCGCGGGGGGCGTCCGCGGCGCCGGGCGCGAGGTAGGCGGGGGCGAGCCAGCCACGAGCCGGGGCCCCCGCTGCCGCCCAGGCGCTGCGCAGGGCCAGGTGGGTCGACGCATGCACCAGGGGCACGTCCACGGGCGCCACCAGGAAGTCGCGCCCGGGGAAGCGCTCGACGGCCAGCCGCAGTCCGCCTGTGCGCCCCTGGATCCAAGCGGGGTTGTGGATGCGGGCGATGTCGGCGGGCAGCCCTGCGCTCACGCGCTCCACATCAGCGCCCAGCACCACGGCGCGCGGGAGGCCCTGGCCGGCGGCCAGCACATGCTCGAGCGCCGTGAGCGGCCCCAAACGGCACAGGGCCTTGGTCTCGCCCAGACGGCGGCCCTGACCGGCCGCCAGCACCAGCAACAGGGGCGCTTCGCTCACAACAGCAAGCGCTCGCAATGGGCCAGGGCGCGCGTCGGGTCCTCGGTGCCTTCCACCAAGCAGCGGCCATCGGGAAACAGGGTGAAGCGCAGGTCTTCGTGGCGGAAACTCAGCAGGGGACCCGACTGGCGCAGCTCGCTTGCGCCGCTGCGCTCGAGTCGCTCGAGCAGCCGTGGGCGATCGGGGGCTTGGCCGCGACCGGGAACCTGCACGGCGTTGCGCCCGCACAGCGCGATGGGGCGCTGGTGCTCCGCCTGCTCCAGGAATTCGAAGCGCCGCGCGCTGCAGCAGGGGCAGGCTGGGTCCCGCTCGGGCCTGAGGCTGGCCTGCTCGCCGCTCCAGACGTCGCTGCACACAAAGCGCCCCGCCGCCGCCGGGCGCTGGTCCGGCTCGCCGCCCAGCCAGCGCAGGGCCAGGGCCGACTGCCATCCCGCGGCCACCAGCACCGCCGGCCCGAGCACGCCGCTGCTCTCGCAGGTTTCGAGCTGGCCCGGCGGCGGCGGATCCGGGAACAGGCAGCGCAGGCAAGCGCTCGCGCCCGGCGCGATCAGCAAGGCGCGGGCCTGGCTGCCGACCACGCCCGCGTGGACCCAGGGCTTGCCCTGGCGCACGCACCAGTCGTTGAGCAGATAGCGGGTGCCCACGTTGTCCGTGCCATCCAGGATCAGGTCCACGTCCTGGAGGCATTCCACGAGCTGCTCCGCCCCCAGGTGCACGAGCCGCGCTTCGAAGGCGCTGGGCCCGCCAGCGCGCTCCAGGGTCTCGATCGCGGCCAGGGCCTTGGGGCTGCGTTCCAGGGCGTGGCGGGCATCGAACAGCACCTGCCGCGGCAGGTTGCTCACATCGACCAGATCGCGATCGATCAAGCGCAGAAACCCGACCCCGGCGCGGGCGAGGGCCAGCGCGGCGGCGCCGCCCAGGGCACCGACCCCGACGATCGCCACGCGGGCGCGCTCCAGCCTGGCCTGCCCGGCCCGTCCAAGCCCGGCAAAGGCCATCTGGCGCGCGAAGCGGGTTGACTCGGGAGTCTGTTCCATCCTGGATCCGGGGGCCGGACTGGCCCGACTCTGACATAAACCGGCTCCAGGGTCGGTCCAAGGCGCCGAGCCGAGCGGCGCGCCGGATCTCTTGGGGAGCGCGGGCCCAGCCCGCTCGATCGCCGGCCGCCCGAATCCCCAGGGCTGGCCGCGCGCCGGCCGCCGATCCTTGCCAGCCCGCTAGCCCAGAGGGAGGAGCCGGTTGTCGATGGCCTTGGCCATGGAGCTCCAGCGGCTGCTGGCCCAGCCTCTGTCGCCGCCGGAAGGCGGCCCGCAGAGCTGCGGACCGGTGGGTGTCGCGCTCGGGCGCAGCCCGAATCGCTCCTGTCTCAGCCTGGCGCCCCCCCGGAGGCGGCGCGGCCGCACCGCTTTGGCGCTCGGCTGCGGGAGCCCAAAGGCGCCCAGAATCCCGGGGCCAGCGGCAGCCGGCGGGGGTGCCCGGTGGGGTGAGCGAGGGGAATTGAACCCCCGACCCCGAGAACCACAATCTCGTGCTCTAACCGACTGAGCTACGCTCACCACCGGGCGGCGCTAGGCCGCCATCAGGCTCGGTGAGAATGGCGAGGGGGGCGGCCCCTGTCAACCGCGGGCTCGGGGAAGCGCGGGCGAGCCGCCTGGGCTCGGATCTGCGGATAGGCTGTGGCACCGGTTCCCGCGCCCCATGCCTGCCCCTTCTCGGCCCCGCTGCCTCGCGCTGGGCCTGGCCCTGTTCGGGGCCGGGCTGGCCGGCTGCCGCACGCCGCGGGTCGATGCCATGCCCCGTTTGGGTTGGCTCGAACTCGATGGCGATTTCGCCGCCGGGGCCGGAGCCCCCGGCCAGCCCAACGACCTGGGCGCCCTCGGCCTCGGCGACCGCGAGACCAGCTTGATGCCCCGCGTGGACTGGACCTCCGGGCGCTGGGACCACACCGTCGATTGGGTCGGAGCCCAATACGGCGGCCAGGGCCAGGTGCAAAACGACTTCACCCTGGACGGGGTCACCTTCCCGCAGGGCACGGCGATCGTCAGCGACCTCCAGTTCGGCGTCGCCCGCTGGCTGGCGACCTACGATCTGCTGGACCATCCGCACTGGACCGTCGGCCTGGGCGGCGGGCTCGGGATCTACTCGGTCGAAACCCGGCTGCTCGACCCCTCGAGCACCGCCCAGACCGACACCGACCAGCTCGGTGCCGCTCCCAACCTGGCGCTGCGGGCCGGCTACGACTGGGGCAGCGTCGACGTGGGCTTGCTGCTCGGCTGGCTGGGTTTCTCGCTCAGCGACACCGAGGTGCATTACCTGGACGCCGACCTGGGTCTGCGCTGGTTCCTGCGCGGGCCCGAGCAGGGCTGGAGTTCGGCGCTGGTCGCGGGCCTGCGCTGGGTGGACCTGGAAGCCAGCTACCGGGAAGAGGGATCCGACGAGCAGATCGACTGGAACACGCGCGTGACCGGCCCCTATCTGGGCTTCTCGCTCGGCTTCTGATCTCGCTCGATAGCGCTCGATGGGGGCCTGCTTCGGCACGGCCCGCGCTTCGCCCCTCAAAAGCGGCGCTGGCGCGGACCGGGCGATGCCTGGCGACCGGCTTCGCCGTCGCCGCGCGCGCCATCGCGCATCGGTCGCGCGCGGCGCCTGGCCATGGCCTCCTCGTAGGACTCGTTGATCAGCGGGCTCTCGTAGTCGCGGTACTTCTCGCGCAGCTCCGCCAGCTGGCGCGGCGAGGGGTCGGAACCGAACAAGCCGCCTTCGTCCGCCAGCGCGCCTTGGAAGTCGGCGTACAGCGCCTTCAGCACCGGCCACCAGTAGGGGGCCAGGGCCAGCAGGATCAGGAGCTTGATGAAGGTGTCGAGGTTCACGGCGAGCGCCGGCCGGGGCCCCGGGCCATACGGATCTTACCCATCGGCCTTTGGAGCGGGCCGAGCGCAGGCGGGCCGGCTACCTTGCGCTCATGCGTCCCGCCCGCTTCGTGCCCCCGGAACGGGGGCCCCTGCTCCCCGCCCTGCTCCTGCTGGGTCCGCTGCTCGCTGCCGCCGGGGCCAGCGCCGCCCGGTCCGAGGGAGACCCAGGCCAACAGCCCACCCAGTCCCCCGCAGCCCCCGCAGCCCCCGCGCTCCCGCAAACCGACGGGCCTGTCCCAGCCCCGCAGGCGCTGTATCTGACCGCTCCCGAGGCCTCCGGCTATCTGCGGACCTCGCGCCTGGCAGAGGTGGAGGCGGCCTTGGCCGCCCTGGCGGCTTCGCCCTTCGGCGGGCGCTGTGAGCGCTCGACCCTGGGCTACAGCGCCGGGCGCGGGGAGGACTCACCGCCCTTGCCGTTGCTCGCCCTGCGCATGTCCGACGGGCAGCCCGGACGCTTGCGCGTGCTGGTTCTGGCCAACATCCACGGCGGTGAGATCGAGGGCAAGGAGGCCAGCCTGATCCTGATGCGCGAGCTGGCCGAGGGACGGCATCCGGAGCTGCTCGAGCGGCTCGAGCTGCTTTGGCTGCCGGTTTACAACCCCGACGGCAACGAGGCCATCGGGCCTTGGAATCGGGTCGAGCAGAACGGACCGGAGCAGGGCGTGGGGGAACGAGCCAACGGCCTGGGGCTCGACCTCAACCGCGACCTGATCAAGGCCGAAGCGCCGGAGACCCGCGCGCTGCTCGCGGCGCTGCTGGATTTCGACCCGCACCTGCTGCTCGATCTGCACACCACCAACGGCACCGACCACGGCTACCCGCTGACCTACGCCACCTGCCTGACGCCGGGGCTCGACGCGGATCTCGCGGCCTACGCGGAGCAGCGCTTCCTGCCGGCGGTCGCCGCGCGCCTCGCCGCACAGGGCTACGCGACCTTCGACTACGGCAATCTCGAGCCCACCGAAGGGGGCGGCGAGGCCTGGCGCAGCTTCGATGCCCGCCCGCGCTTCCTGACCAACTACATCGGATTGCGCAACCGTATCCCGATCCTCAGCGAAGCCTTCAGCTACGCCGACTTCAAGCTGCGCATCGAGGTCACGCGGGCTTTCGTGCTGGCCTGCCTGCAGCGCGCCGCCCTGGAGGCCGAGGACATCCGGCGGCGGATCGAAGCAGCCGATCGGCGCGCGAGCGATCCAGCCCAGACCCTGCGCTTGCCCCTGGCCGTCGCGCTGGAAGCGCCCTGGCCCAAGACCGTCTGGCTGCAGCGCATCCAGGAGCTCGAGGTGCGCCTGCCCGATGGCAGCACGGGCCGCCGCCGGCAGGCCAGCTGGGAAATCGAGCGGCGCCTGTCGATGGCCCAGGTGCGTTTCCGCGCCGAAGCCCAGCGGCCCTTGCCGGCGGCCTGGGCGCTGGCCGAACCGAGCGAGGCCCTGCTGGAAGCGCTGGCCCTCCACGGCATCGCGACGCGCCGGCTCGAAGGGCCCTGGAGCGGGCCCAGCGAGCGCTTCGCGATCGCCGCCAGCCGGTTGGCCAGCCGGCCCTTCCAGGGGCACCGGGAACGCAGCCTGAGCGGCGTCTGGTCCGCGCAGCGAATCGACCTGCCCGCGGGGGCCCTGATCGTGCCCCGGGGTCAACCCCGCGCGCGTCTGGCCGCCTGGTTGCTCGAGCCCGAAAGCCTCGATTCCTTCACCACCTGGAACGGATTCGACGCCGAGCTCGAGCGGGACCCGAGCGTCCACCCGGTGCTGCGCTTGCTCGAGCTGCCCGAATGAAGCGCGCCGCCGGGCCGGTGCGCTGGACCGGGACGGTGCGCGCCGCGCCCGTTGGCTCGCGGCAGCGCCCGCGACGGCCCGTTGCCCGGGGCCAGCCCGGGCCCGGTCAAGCGGG
>JBIKLM010000352.1:0-4887 GCA_044359835.1 Planctomycetota bacterium | reverse complement strand
CCAGCCCGACCCCGCGGCCATGGCCGATGCCTATGGCCTGCTGAAGGGCCTGAGCCAGTTCGCCGCCGAGCGGCGCCTGGCGGTGCCCACGCCCGAACTGCTGATCAACGCCGCCGCTTCGCCCCAAGCCGCCGAGTTGGTCGCCCAGCGCCTGGCCAGCGTGGCGCAGCGCTTCCTGTCGCGCTCTCCGCGCCTGGCCGGCTGGTTGCCGCGCTCCCAGGAGCTCTACGCCAGCGCCCTGGCCCAGCGCCCGCTGCTGGCGCGCAGCCGCGCTTGCCTGGCCGCCCAGGCGCTCGAGCGCCTGGCCCAGCACCTCGAGCGCCTGACCCTGGCCCCAGGGGTCTGAGCCATGGCCAAACGCCCGCGCCCCGCCCCGCTGCCCCTGCCCTGGTTCGAGCCCTGGTGGTCGGCCCTGGGTCGGCGCATCGCCGCCAGCGCCGGCGCCGCCGCCGGCCTGCTGGCGCTGCTCGCGCAGGCCAGCCCCAGCACCGCCGCGGCCCGCGGCGCCCTGGCCTGCTTCTCGGTCCTGGGCCTGTTCCGCCTCGGCGGCCTGGCCCTGCGCTCGAGGTGGGCCGCGCCGAGCGCCGATCGGAACCCCGGGGCCGAGCCGCCCCAAGCCCGCTGATGTCCCCCCCGGCGTGGCCGTCCCCGCGCTGATCCCCCTTGAGCGAAGCCGCCTCCACCACCCAGCAGACGCCCGCCGAGCGCGAGGCGCTGATCCTCGAGCACCTGCCGCTCCTGCACCACATCGTGGGCCGGCTGGCGCTCGAGCTGCCGGCGCGCATCGATCGCGAGGATCTGACCGGCTACGGCATGATCGGCCTGGTGGCGGCGGCGGACAGCTTCGACGCCGGCCGCGGCCTGCAGTTCTCGACCTACGCCTACAGCCGCATCCGCGGCGCGATCCTGGACGAGCTGCGGCGGCTCGATTTCCTGCCCCGCGGGCGGCGCGAGCGCGTGCGCGAGCTCGAGCAGGCCTTCGCCGCCTTGGAACAACGCCTGTCCCACAAGCCCGCGCCCGAGGACCTGGCCCGCGAGCTCGGCTGGAGCCTCGACGAGGTCGACGAATGCCTGTGCTCGGCCAAGAGCGCCGGCCTGGTCAGCCTCGACGAGGGGCCCGAGAGCGACCTGTTCGCGCTGCTGCAGGACCCCAGCTGCGCGGACCCCTCCGGGGCCCTCGAGCAGCAAGAGGTCCGCCAGCTCCTGATCGATGCCATCGCGGCCCTGCCCGAGCCGGACCGCACCGTGATCACGCTCTATTACGGCGAGGGCCTGCTGCTGCGCGACATCGGGCAGGTGCTCGAGGTGACCGAGTCGCGGGTCAGCCAGATCCACACCCGCGCGATCTATCGCCTGAACAAGGAGCTCAGCGGCCGGCTGAGCGCATGACCATGGGCAACCTGATCAAAGGCGAGCGCGTGCGGCTGTTGGCCGAGACCAAGCCGGAGGCCGAGGACCGGCCCGCGCCCTGCGTCAAATCCGTGCGCCTGCTCAAGCTCGATGGCGAGGTGCGCGCCCTTGAATTGACCTGTTCGTGCGGCGAGCGCAGCGTGATCGAGCTCGCCTATTCGGAGGCCGATCCGCGATGAAAGCCGCTGCTTGCACGCTGGCGCTGTGCGCCCTCTCGAGCCTGCCCTTGACCGGCTGCTTGACCGCCGCCGGACAGGGTCCCCAGGCCGCCTACGGCCAAGGCGCCTATCCCGGCGCGCCCGTGCAGGGCTACGCCGCCGTGCCGCCCGCGGGCTGGGGCGCGCCGGCCTACGCCGATCCGCGCGGCCTGCAGCCGGGCGCGCCGACCGCGGGCGCCGGCTATGGGGCTGCGGGGAGCGGCGCCCACGGCTACGGCAATCCCGGCTACGGCGCGGCCGGCGCCGGCGCCCCGGGCTACGGTGCCCCCGCCGCCGCTCAGGCCCCTGGAAGCCCCTGGCCCAACCCGAACCCCGCCGGCCTGCCCGCCTTCGGCGCTTCGATCGACGTGAGCGCGGGAGCCGAGACCCGCGAGCAGGCCTTCGGCCAGCCGCCCGCCGTGACCCTCGGTTCGGCCCGCAGCGTGCAGCCCGGCTCCACCGGGGTCGCCGGCGCGGCCGCCTCGGCGCGCCCCGCGACGCCCAGCTCCGTGCCCTTCGGCCCCGATGGCGGCGCGGCCCTGGCCCGCCCCCAGGGCAGCCTGCAGGCCCTCGACCAGCCGACCCGCAGCCTGCCCGAAGCCGTGCAGAGCCGCTCGCTCTTGATCGACGACTATTCGCGCGTGCTCGACGAGCGCGACGCCCTGCGGCAAGAGAACGCTTCGCTGCAGGAGCACATCCGCGACCTGGAGAGCCGCTTGCTGGCGGCCGAAAAGGGCCTCGGCGCCGGCAAGAGCGAAGCGCGCGCCTCCGAAGAGCGCGTGGCCCAGCTGCAGTACCAGCTCGATCTGTCCGAGCAAGAGCGCGCCGACCTCGAAGCCCGCCTGGTGACCGCCCAAATCCGGCGGCTCGAAGCCGAGAAGAGCCTGCTCGAAGCCTGGATCGAAAGCGAGCAGCAGGGCAGCCCAGCCGGCGGCGCCGCGCCCAGCCCCGGGGTCCAGCCCAGCGGCAACTTCCAGCCCAGCGGGACGGTCCAGCCCAGCGTTGGCGCCCAGCCCAGTGTTGGCGTGCCCGCCAACGGATCCGCGCCCTCGACCGGCCCCGCCGGATCCTCCGAAAGGACCTCCGCCAACGCCGCTGCCTCCAGCACCGCGCCCGCCAAAGGCCCGACCAAAGCGCCCGCCAGCGGCCCGACCAACGCCGCCAGCTCCTCCAGCCAAGCCCCCGCCGGTTCTCCGACCGGCGGCCGCTCCTGACGGCGCGCCAACGCCGTCCTCGGCCGACCCGCACCGACTCGATCCCACCCGACACGCCCGTGCCCGACACGTGCGCGGCCGACACGTGCGCGGCCGACACGTGCGCGGCCGACACGTGCGCGGCCGACGCAACCGCGGCCGACACGACCAAGCCCGACAAGTCCGAGCCCGGCAAGGCCCTGACCACCACGGCCTTGGCGGGCAGGACCCTGGTCGACTCGATCCCCGCAGCCACCCGCGGCCCCGCCCCGCCCCGACTCGGCCGACGGCAGACCGCTGCGCCGCTCGCGTCGCCTCCCACCGCCCACGACACCGACGTCCCCCCGGCCGCACCCACCCCGCCGTTGTTCCCCATGCGCCGCCTGGCCCCGCTCCTGCTCGCTTGCCTCCCGCTGTGCCTGGGCTCCTGCAGCGGCCCGAAGACCGCGCGCATCCTGGCCACCGGGCAATTGGCGGCCGACTTCGACACCTACCCGCTGCGCCGCATCGGCCTCCTGCCTGTGCAGGCCCCGGGCGCCAGCGGCAGCGACGAGCGCACCATCGAGCTGACCCAAGCCGCCTACGCCCAGTTCAGCCGCAGCACGCCCTACGAGATCGTGCTGCTCTCGCCCGCCGACCTGGGCGAGCTCGAACTGGGCCAGCCCCTGCGCTCCGGCAGCTACCAGCTGACCGCCCTGGCGGAGCTCGCACGCCGCAACTCCCTCGACGGCCTGCTCTGGATCCACGTCACCGGCCAGCGCGTCTTCCCGCCCCTCGGCCTGGACCTGACCTCCGAACTGGTCGCCCTCGAGACCGGCCAGGTGATCTGGACCGCCGCCGTGCACCTCGACGCCAACGACCCCGCGGTCAAGAAAGGCCTGGAGGCCTACTACCGCCAAGACTCTTCCGCCGGAGAAGTCTGGTCCGTCGCCCTGCTGAGCCCCCAACGCTTCGCCAACTTCGGCTTCTGGCAAATCGCCCAACTGCTCTGACCAACGCAACTGGCGATCCTTAATCAGAAATAAATAAGATACTTTCTAAAGCTGATGCTCGCTTTTTAAAGGCATTGGCTCTGCATGCTGTCCACTGAACAGCCTTCTGAGAGCTTCCGCTGCAACTCGCTCACCAGGGCTTCGCGCTGTGCCGGTAGGGTTGGGATCAAGAGATCGGAGCAGCGAGTGGCGCAGTACCCGACCCGACGCAGGACCAGGGCTTCACTTCTGCAGCGCGCTGTCCCAGGCGGCTTGAAGCTCAGCGAGGTGGGCGGCTAGGCCCTGTTCGGCAGCGGCCACGGCAGGGTTCTCGCGGGTCAGGCTGATCAGGTCGAGCGCAGCCTGAGGCGTCGGCCAGCCCTCGGCCCCGGAGGAGGTCACCGCGTCGAGGGCGTCGCGGAGCCTGACCCAGGCGGGCTCTTCTTGGGTCAGCACCAGGTATTGGACCGGCAAGCGCCAGTGCTTGTTCTGCTGGATCCGGGTCAGCGTCTGCTGCTGCTGGGCCGTGGCGCCCGAGGTCGCCGCGGTGAGGACGTTGGCGAGGGCAACTTCTTGAGCGGCTTCCGCTGTCGCCAGGGCTTCCCGCGCGGCCGAGAGGGCCAGGGCCTCCTCATAGGTGGCCTTGCCTGCCTTGACTTTGGTGGAAAGCGGCTCGATGGTCGGCTTGCTGGCGGCAACGGCTGCGTCGGCGCTCGCCAGGGTGCTGTCGGTCGAGAAGAAGTCCTTCGCGCGGTTGATCACCTGCACGGCTTCGAGCGGGGTCAGCCCGGCAGCCGAGAGAGAAGCCGGGTAGATGCCCGAGCGTTGGAGCTTGACCGCAGCGGCGCTATCGAGCTCGATCGTGAGCTTTGCATCGCTCGACTTGGACTCGAGGCTCAGGTCCGTCTTGGCCTTCTCGAGGCGGGCCTTCTCTGCACCCGGGGATTCAGCTCCAGGCGTAGGGGAGGCTTTGCGGCCCGTGCTGGGTAAGGCGACCGCGGTCGCGACGAGGGCGAGGCCGAGCAGTGAAGCGAAAGAGGCGGCGAGCTTCATGGTCAGGGAGCAGGTGGGGTGAAGGAAGGGAGACGGACTGGGTCCTTCTGAGGCTCAGCCCGC
>JBIKLM010000351.1:0-4895 GCA_044359835.1 Planctomycetota bacterium | reverse complement strand
GCGTTGTCGGCGCTCTTGGTGACCGTGCCGAACAGCTGCGCCAGGCCGTCCCGCTGGGTCCAGAAGTTGTCCGCCAGCAGGTCGGCGTCCGAGACCAGGATCGCGTTGAAGTCCGCGCTGGCCTCGGAGAGGTGCGCAGGCGTCTCGCCGTCGCTCTCGCCTTCGCCCGCGGCCGGCCGGCCCTCCGGGTAGGCGCTTTTCGGCCGCCCGCGCAGCTGCACCGCCAGATCGAGGGCCCGGTAACCGGGCACGAAGTTCTTGAGCAGCGCCATGGGATCGGCCCCGAACTGCACCGACGACAGGTCGATCTCCTGGGAATCCTCGCTGGTGCGCAGCAGCGGCGTGTATTCGAGGCTGCTGTCGGCGGCCTTCTGGAACAGGCCAGCGCTGGCCATCAGGATGCGATCGAGGCCGGCGGTCACCGGGGAGGTCTGATCCGCCTGGTCGGCCCCCAGAGCCATGTAGATCAGGTACTCGATCGGCTGCATGGCGCCGCCGCGGCCCCCGTAGCTGACCTGCACGGCCAGGCGCCGGTCGCCGGCCAGCTTGCGCGGCACCAGGGTCACGCCCCAGCTGGAAAGCAGCGGCCCGAGGTCCGAGGTGCGATCCACGTCGAACTGGGCCTGCATGCCCGGGGGCGTGGGCTGCCCCTCGCAGAAGCCGTCCAGGAAGGCCACCAGGGCGCGGCCCGACAGGGCGTATTGATCGAGGGCGTAGAGCGTCGCCGGGCTGAGCTCGCGCGGGTGGATCAGCACCAGCACGTCGATGTCTGCGGGGATCGCGCTCTGCTCGCCGGTCAGCTCGCGCACCTCGTACAGGTCCTGCAGCAGCTTCACGAACAGCCAGCCCGGTTCGGGCCGCTGGCCGGGCATGGTCATCTCGCCGCCCATCACCGGCAGGCTGGAGAGGATGCCGACCGTGGTGCGCTCGGCGCGGTCGAGCTTCGAGAGCAGCTTGGCCACCTCGTACTCGAGGAAGCGCTCCTGGCGCGGATCGAAGAACGGGATCAGCTCGGTCTCGCCGATCGCGTTGCGCCCGACCAGGCCCAGATACATGGTCGCATCGGCGCTGATGGCCAGGGGCTTGAGACCCGCCGCGGAGGCCTGGTCCTCGACCTCGCTGAAGGGCTGCGGGTCGAGCAGCGCGAGCTCGATCTTGCCCTGGCTGGCGCGCGCCAGCTCCTCCAGCAGCACCGAGATGCGCTCGGCGTAGGTCTTGATCTGCGGCACCTCGTCCCCGGCGGCGCGCGTGAAGTAGAACTCGAGCTGCACGGGCTCGGAAAGGCCCCGCGCGATGGCCTTGGAGCCGTCGGTCAGCGTGTAGAGCCGGTCCTCGGTCAGATCGGCCTTGAGGCCGCCCAGGGTGCTGCGCGCGAGCAGGTTGATGCCCAGGAGCAGCAGCAGTCCGAGCAGGATCACCAGGGGGATTTGGTTGGAGGAGCGCATGGGGAACTCGATGGGGGGCGCGCAGCGGACGGGCGGTCGCGAGGCAGGCCGCTGGCGGGGGCATGGGGAGCGCGGTGCGGGCGGGAGCGGAGAGAGCGGGGTTCGCGGGCGGGGCGCGGCGTCTCGGAGGGCAGCTGCGCCTCGCTGCGGCCAGCCAGCTCCGCGCTGGAGGCGGATCCGCCCGGGGCCGGCTCATGGGGCGCTTCGACCCGCAGGGGTCGGGCCCCGGCCGTTCACGAGGCTTGCAGACGTTCGATCAGCATGCGGCTGATCCACAGGCACACGGCGGTCAGGGAAGCGAAGAAAACCAGGGCGGGCACTTCGATCACGCCCTTCGAAAGGCCCTCGAAGTGGGTCAGGAAGCCGAAGGATGCCACCAGGTCCACCAGGGCCTGGGGCGCCCAGCCCTTGAGGAACCCGATCAGCCCGGGATGCCCGAACAGCAGGAACAGGATGCACAGGGCCGCGCTGAGCACGAAGGCCACCACCTGGTTCTTGCTGAGCACGGAGGCCAGGGATCCGAGCCCCAGGAAGGCGCCCGCCATCAGCCACGAGCCAACATAGCCGGCCACGATCGCGCCGTTGTCCGGATCGCCCAGGTAATTGACCGTCAGCCAGATCGGGAAGGTCAAGGCCAGGGCCAGACCGGAGAACAGCCAGGCCGCCAGGAACTTGCCCAGCACCGCCTGACCGGGCGAGATCGGCAGGGTCATCAGCAGCTCCACGGTGCCGCTGCGGCGCTCTTCGGCCCACAGGCGCATCGAGAGGGCCGGGATCAGGAAGGCGTACAGGAACGGGTGCCAGACGAAGAACGACTGCAGGTCCGCCTGGCGGCCGCCGTAGAAGTTCGACAGGCCGAAGGTGAAGGCGCCCGCCAGGATCAGGAAGATGCTCAGGAAGATGGCCGCGATCGGCGTGGCGAAGTAGCTCGACAGCTCGCGGCGCGCGATGGTCCAGACGTTCTTCATGCGGCACCTCCGCGCAGCGTGGCGCGTTCGGCGTCCTTTTGGGTCAGGGAGCGGAAGACCTCGTCCAGGCGGCCCCGTTCGCTGACCAGCTCGCGCACCGCCCAGCCCTTGGAGCGCGCCAGGGCGCCCACGGCTGCGGTCGGGCTCTGCCCGGGCCGCGGCAAGGCCAGCAGCTCGCCGCTCGGCAGCGCTTCCACGCGCAGCACCTCCGGCAGCCGTCCCAGGGCTTCCCCGGCCCCGGCGGGCGCGGCGCCGTCGAAGCTGAGGCGCGCCGCGCGGTGGCGCGGCGAGCGCTCCATCAGCTGCTCCGGCGTGCCGTCGGCCACCAGACGGCCGGCGCTGATCACCACCACGCGCGTGCACAGGGCCTCGACCTCCTCCAGGATGTGGGTCGAGAGCAGGATCGCCTTCTGCTTGGCCATGCCGCGGATCAGCTCGCGCACCTCGTGCTTCTGGTTGGGGTCGAGGCCGTCCGTGGGCTCGTCCATCAGCAGCGCGGTCGGATCGTGCAGGATCGCCTGGGCCAGGCCCACACGCCGCTTGTAGCCCTTGGACAGGGTCTCGATCGGCTGGTGCAGCACGCCCTCGAGGTGCACCTGCCCGACCACCCGCCGGATGGCCTCCTCGGCGCCGGCCAGGCCCCGCACGCGGCCGCAGAAGCGCAGGAATTCGAGCGGCGTCATGTCCGGCCAGGCCGGCGCGCCCTCGGGCAGGTAGCCGAAGCGTCGGCGGGCCTCGAGGGCCTGCTCGAAGACGTCGGCGCCACAGATCCGAGCGCTGCCCGAGGTGGGGCGCAGGAAACCCGTGGTCATGCGGATGGTGGTCGATTTGCCGGCGCCGTTCGGGCCCAGGAATCCGAGCACCTCGCCGGTGTCGACACGCAGCGAGATCTGGTCCACGGCCGTGAAGGCTCCAAAGCGTTTCGTCAGGCTTTGGATCTCGATCATTGGGGGGGCGGTCGTGAGGGTCTGGGGCGGGCCAAGAAAAGCGGTCCGATGGGCGCGCAGAGGCGGCTCTGGCGCCCCCGCGCCGCGCGGAAACCAGCCTGGGGCTGGCCCCGGGGATCGTCCGGCCCGCTCCAGCCCGTTTGGGAGCGGGGAGCGAGGCGGGCAAGCGAGCCAGGGAGCGGCGCGGCGGCCCGGTCCCTTGGGTCCGAGGGGCCGAGCGCCGCACGGGGCCAAGCGTTGTAGCGCCGGGCGCGGTGCTGCTCAACGGCTGCCTGCCGAGCGTGCGCCGCTACGGACGACTGGCGCTGGTGATGGCAAAGAACTGCCCCCCTTGGCATGATTCCGCCCGCCTCGGCCGGCGCCCTCGGTCCGTCCGCGGCCCGTTCCCACCGAGGAATTCCGACCCCCCCGTCGAAATCATGCTTTTCCCCCTGCACTTGGCCGTCGCCGGCGCGCTGGCCGTCCCGCTTCCGCCCGCCGCCCCCGCGCCGGAGGTCGCGGCCCCCGCCGCCGACCCCTTCGCCCCGGCCCCCTACGGCGCCCCCCTGCCGACCGGCCTGCTGGCGCTCCAAGACGCTCCCCCCGCGCCCAAGGGGCCCCAGACCGGCTGGCTGGCCAAGTGGGACGGCGCGGTCAACTTCGGCGGCTCGATCTCCAGCGGCAACACCGACGTGCGCACCGCCCAGGCCGACGTGCTCGGCGTGCGCGAGAACAAAGAAGGCGATCAGCTGATCGATCGCTGGACCGTGAAGGGCTACTGGAACTACGCGGACGAAAAGGATCCGGTCACCGACGAGCGCAATCTGGCCCGCCGGCAAGCCGGCACCAGCGCCAAGTACGACCGCACGATCAGCAAGCACCTGTACGGCTACGGCAGCACCACCCTCGACACCGACAAGATCGCCAACCTGAAGCTGCGCACCACGGGCGGCGCCGGCCTCGGCTACCAGATCTATGACACCGACAGCTTCGACCTGGCCGGCGAAGGCGGTCTGGCCTACGTGACCGAGGACTACGGCGGGCCTCCGGGCGCCGACGCCGCGGACACCGAGTTCCTGTCGGCCCGCGTGGCCTACAACCTGACCTGGCTGATCAACGAGGACCTGACCGCGCGGCAGTTCGTCGAAGCCTTCCCCAGCTTGGAGGATCGGGACGACATCTTTGCGCGTATCGACTCGCGCCTGGTCTACACGCTGACCAAGAGCATGACCGCCAGCCTCGGCCACCTGTGGCTGTTCGACAACACCCCGGTGGCCGGCAACGAGCGCTCCGACCACATCATCTCGTTGAACATCGGCTGGGTGTTCTGACAGGCTGAGAGACAATCGACTCGGGCTGCGCCCGAGCCGTCATACCAGCCCGTCAGATGCCTTTGGGCCGCCATCCGGCGGCCGCAGAGGCTGGGATCGTCGCTGCGCGCCGATCCAAACCTCTGACCTGCTGAGGATCGATCGACTCGGGCGGCGCCCGAGTCGATTGTTTCTCAGGCTGTCCGTTCTCTGCCTCGCGCGGACCCGTCCCAACCGCCGGTCTGC
>JBIKLM010000350.1:0-4897 GCA_044359835.1 Planctomycetota bacterium | reverse complement strand
GCCGACCGCCGCGCGGAGGGCAAGCTCGTCGTCGGCGCCCTGGGAGCAGCCCGCGGCCGGCCTGGCAGGCGACGAGCCGGCATCGTCGGAGCCAAGGCCCGCCGTCGGAGGCGCGAGTGGAGCGGCTCGCTCGGCGGCCGGCCCGGGTTCGCTCTGCCGCGCACAGCGCGCGGCGTGGCTTGCCGCCGCGACCGATGGCCGAACCGGGACCTGCCCGGCAGGCGAGCCAGCCGCTGCTCGGGGGCCCGCGGGCGCGCCGGCCCGTTCCGCTCCGGACGGCGCCGGGCAGCGCGCGAGCATCGCCTCCGCGGAGGGCCGGGGTCCGGCCCGCGAGGCCTCCCTGGCCCCGGCCCTCGACGCGCGCGCCGAGCCCGCGCCGCAATGCCCTGCAGCGCAGCTCGAGCCGGCCCCCGAGCTGGTCGGCTGGGTCCGCGTCCGCCGCCACGCCCCCGGTCGCCTTGGAGCCCTGTGCCGTGCCCTGCTCCCCGGTTGATCCCGAGCTGCTGCGGCTCCTGTTGCCCGGGCCGGCCGAAGCGTCTCGCCGGCAAAGGCTCCTGCGCCTGATCGAGGAGTTGTCCCAGGCGGAAGCGGGATACGGCCCGCCGGCATCGGAGCAGACGGCCGGGGCCGAGGCCCGCCAGTTGCTCGAACTCGAGCGCGGCGAGCGCATCCGCTGCCTCGAACTCCTGGCCCGCGCCTACCTCGGGGTGTGCCTCGAGCCCGATGGCTATTGGAGCGCCGTGGCCAGCCCTGCGGAAGCCGCCGAGGCGTGGCGCGGTCTGCTCGGCCAGCGGACCGGGGGCGGCGAGATTCCCTCTCCTCCGGCGCCGGGCGAGTCGCCGCTCGACGTCGCCGAGCGCTTGCTGGCGGCCCTGCGCGCCCTCGAGGGCAGCGAATTCGCCGAGCGTCTGTGGGCGCTGCGCCTGTGCTTGGCCCGCGGGGGCAGCACGGCCCTGGCGGAACGCCTCGAGGCCGATGCCGCTCGCGCCGGGGCGCGCCGCGAGCCCGCCCGTCGCCGATCCAATGGCGGCGCCTTGCCCGAGCGCCGCGGCCTGCTCGCACTGGAGTCCGAGCTGTGGCTCGAGCGCGGGGCGCCCGCCCGCGTGGAGCGGCTGCTCGAGGCCCATCCCCTGGAGCTGGCCCTGGACGAGCGCTTGCAGCGCGCCCTGGGCCTCGCTCGGCTGGCGCTCGAGCGCCCCCTCGGCGGGCTGGCGGCGGTGCTGGGCGCCTGCCGGCGCCCCTGGCCCGCGGCGGTGCTCGAATGGGGCGCGTCGCAGCCGGCGCTGGCCCAGACCTTGGGGCTCGGCGAGGCCGATCTCGAGCGCGGCCGCGCGGCCCTGCAGGTCGTTCCCCAGGGCGCGGTCGCACCCGCCGCGCCGCCCCTGGCGAGCGCCGATCGGCGCGCTTTGGTCCTCGAGCGGGCGCCGCTGGGCGCCGCGGCGCTGCTCTGGTTCGAGCTGGTTCCGGGTGGCGATCCGCGCCTGCGGGCCTGCGAGCTGGCCCCGGCGCTCGTGGAGCGCCTGCCGCGCTTCCGGGCCGGCCTGCCCGGCGCTCTGCGGGATGGACGACGCGCCGAGGCCGAGCTGCTGCAAAGCGCCCGCCCCGTGCGGCGGTATGCACCGGGCGGGGGCGATCTGCCCGGGACGCTCGGTCCGGCCCGTGCGTTGTGTTTGTGGCCGCTGTTCGATGGGGAGCGCGAGCTGTGCGGCTGGCTGCACCTCGAGTGGGAACACCAGCTCCTGCCGGCCGTGGCGCGCCTGTCCGCCTTGGCGCGGCGCCTCGAGTCCTCCGCCAGCCTGATCGGCCTGGGATCGAGCGGCAAGCCGATCGCGGAGGAACCGCGGGTCGCCGAAGCGCCCGGGCCTCTGCTGGCCGCGCCCGCGGATCCGGCCAACGCCCCGGCGAGCGCCGATTGGCCGGCGCTCGAACTCGACGATCCGCGGCAGCGGCTCGCCCAGGAACTGGCGGGGACCCTGGGCCTCAAGTGGGGGCGGCGGCGCTGGTGGTGTCTCGAGTTGTGCGAGGGGCGGGCGAGCTTGGTTTCCCACGGCGGTGAGGGGCTGTTCGAGTGGCGCCGTCGACCGGGGGAGGGCCGCGCCTGGAGGCGGGCAGCGCGCACGGGGCTGCCGCTCGCCTTTGATGCCGCAGCGGAGGACCAGGCCGGCTTGGCCCTGTGCTCCGCCTCCCGCTCGGGCCTGGCCGTGCCCTTCGTGCAAGGCGCCGTGCAAGGCCTATGGCTGATCGAATCGGAGCGCCGGGGCGACTTCGCGGCCGGCGATCTCGAGCGCGTGGCGGCGCGCCTGGCGGAACGCGCCGACGACTATCAGCGCGCGCGGCTGCGCGCCTGGGCCCGCTCGAGGGGCGATGGCGATCTGGCGCCGGAGCTGCTCTGGCCCGGCGAGCTGGCCGAGCTGCGGGCGCTCGCGGCAGCGCAGCGCTGGCCGGCGGTGCGCGGGCCCCTGGGCAGCGGGCGCTCGAGCCTGCTGGCTTGGATGCAGTTCCTGCGCCAGGAGGGCGGCCCCCCCGCCTGGCCGCGAGCGCGCTTCTTGCCCAGCCTCACCGCGGAAGACTGGCGCCTGCTCGAGGCGCCTGGAGAGCCCTGGATCCTCGCCGAGCTGGCGAGCGCCAGCCCGGCTGCCCAGGAGCGCCTGGCGGACTGTCTCTCGCGGGGCCCGCGCGGGCGAGCGTTGCTGTTCGAGCTGGCGCCCGGCGAGGAGCCCTTCGCGCCCCTGGCCCAGCAGCTTTCCGCCGGCGCCCTGGAGCTCGCGCCGATCGGTCCCCGGCGCGCCGGTTTCGTGGCCGCCATCGAGCGCCTGCTCGAGCGCGCCGCGGAGGCCGAGCGGCGTCCGACGCCGCAGCTCAGCGATGCAGCCCTGGGCAGCCTGTGGCGCTGCGATTGGCCCCGTGGGCTGCGCCAACTCGCCGAGCTGCTGCGGCGCCTGGTGTTGCTGGCGCCGCCCCAGCCGGTGGATGGCTCCGTCGTCGAGGCGCTGCTGCGTCGAGCGGGTCTGCGCTGCCCGCGCAAACTGCCCTCCAGGCATCCCGAGCCCGAGCTGCTCCTGAACGCCCTGGAGGCCACGGGGCTCGACAACGGCCGCCGCAACAAGACCCGCGCGGCGCGGCTGCTCGGATGGGATGTGGACACCCTGGAGGCGCGCCTGGCGGACCGCGGCTTGGCCTAGGGGCGCGCTGTGTGCGGCCCGTCGAGCTGCCCGCTCGCCGCCTGCCGAGCCGAAAGCGCCCTGCCGGGGGCCCCGCACCCCCGGCGCCACGCGCCCAGAACCCTGCTGACACGCGCCGCTGCGAGGGAACGCGCGGGTCCTCGAGCGCCGTTTTCGCCACGAGGGGCTGGCCGGCGGCGCCAGGTCGAAGGCAGGCCTCCGCCGGCGCTCGAAGCCGTGTTCCGGTCGAGCTGCAAGACCGGGCGAGAGTCGTCCGTCGGGCCCCTGCAAGCCAGCGCTCTTTCCGGAGCGGCGAGCCATGACCCAGACCTGCCGCTGCCCCGCCTCAGAGCGGCCGCGCAGCGGCCCTTGCGCGCACGCGCTGCGGGCTGCTGGGGGGCCCGAAAACCGGGCGATCGAAACCGGCCCCGGTCCGGAGTGGGTTGGAGCGCCCCTGCTCAGCCCAGCCCGGGGATCTCTGCATCGAGATCTCTGCATCGAGATCTCTGCATCGAGATCTCTGCATCGAGATCTCTGCCTCGACGAAAAAAAGGGGAGCGCCTGATCCGTCCCCCCCCCGGGGTCGGCGGATCGGCGCTCCCGCGGCACACTCCGCAGGCGCGGGGCCGAAGCCCTGCGTCTGCGGCGCGGCGGAGATCCGCGGCCCAGCCCCCCCGGGCGAGCGCGCGGGTCGTCGCGTGCCCTGAATGAAGGCCAGGTCCGGATCCGATTCCAGAGGGGAACCGTCGGAATGGACCGCAAATCGGGGTCTTCCCGGTTCTGGCCTCGGGCGCGCCTAGCCGTATCCGCAGCGCCCCCCGCAGCGCCCACGCGGTCGGGCCGTGGCCCGACCGCGGCCTGCGACCCCGTGCTCCCGCAGGCCGCGCTGGCTGGCCATCGGCGGGGCGCGCCGGGACGCGGCTGCAAGCGCCAGCCTCCAGCGATGCCGGGCCCCAGCCGGGATGCGCCGGGCCGCAGCCGGGAGCCGGCAGGAATCCGGCAAGCAGGCGGACGGGACCCTACCGGTGGAATCCCGGCCGACGAGCCGCCGGATCCGGGCCCGATCGCGGGCGGCTGGGCCGGGTCGCAGGGGACCCGGGGCCGAGGCCCTCCCGAGGGCGGGCTGCGCCGCTATCGTCTCGCCGCCGTGCGCCTCTCCGACTTCGACTACCAGCTGCCGCCCGAAGCGATCGCCCAGCAGCCGATCGAACCGCGCGATGCCGCGCGCCTCCTGTGCCACCGCCGCAGCGACGGCCGGCGGCTGCATCGCCAGGTGCGCGATCTGCCCGACCTGCTCGCGCCCGGGGACCTGCTCGTGCTCAACGACACGCGCGTGATCCCGGCGCGCCTGTTCGCCCAGCGCCCGGGGGGCGGCCGGGTCGAGCTGCTGCTCTGCCGGCGGCTGCCCGGCGCCGGCGGCACGCAGGCTCCCGTGCGCTACAGCGCCATGGCCCGACCGGCGGCCAAGCTGGCGCCCGGCATGGCCCTGCGCTGCGGCGAGCAGGTGCTGCGCGTGCTGTGCCGCGAGCTCGAGCCCGACGGCTCCCCGGCGCCGTTCTTCGAGCTCGAATTCGAGGGCCTGGCCCCCGCCGACGAAGCCGCCCAGCTGGCGCGGCTCGGGCGATTGCCCCTGCCGCCCTACATCCAACGGCCCGGCGGTCCGGACCCGGTCGACGAGCAGCGCTACCAGACCGTGTACGCGCGCGTGCCGGGCGCGGTGGCAGCGCCCACGGCCG
>JBIKLM010000349.1:0-4900 GCA_044359835.1 Planctomycetota bacterium | reverse complement strand
TTGCGAACAGCGGCGCGCTGCCGTTGGGGTGCATGCCGAACAGGCGCCAACGGGAAGCGAAGACGCGCTCGAGACCCTCGTCGCGGCCGGCCTCGACCAGGCCCGCGCCCTGCAGCAGCAGCGCCGCCGCCAGGCCCAGCAGGCCGGCCAGCAGCAGGCGCTGTGGCCCGCGCTCGCGGGCAGCGCCGGCGAGCGCGAGGGCCAGCAGCATCCCGGTCCCCAGGCGCAACACGACGCGGCCACCGCGGCCCGGGCTGTCGCCGAACAGCGCCGCCAGCGCCACCCAGCCCAGCAGGGCCAAGCCGATCCACAGCGCCGCGGCCGCCAAGTCGCGGGGTTTGGTGGGGCGCGGCAACGCCGCCACCAAGGTCAAGCTGCCCGCCAGCAGCCAGTGGTAGGGCGCGGCCTGCTCGCGGGCGTAGAGCTTGCCGTTGGCGGTCGCGATCCAAAGCAGCACCAGCAGCAGCGCCAGGGCGGAGCGCTCGCGCCTCCAGGCCAGGGCCAGTCCGGCTAGGCCCGCCAGGGAGAACAGGCCGTACAGCGGCAGCTGCACGGGCCCATTGCCGAATTGGACGTTCAGGGCGCGATCGGGCAGCTCGGGCGCCAAACCCGCGAAGGCCGCGCACAGCAGCCCCGCCGCGCAGGCGATCAGCGGCCGCCGCCAGGCCGCCGCGGCCAGGCCCAGGCCCAGCAGCGCCACACCGACGACCCACAGGCAGCCCGGCGAGCCGGGGGACAGGGCCAGGCCGCTTTCGGCGCTCGACAGCCAGGTCTCGAGCTCGATCGGCACGCTGGCGAAGGCCAGCGCCGCGGTCAGCCAGGCCAACCAGCGGGCCGGCCAGCGCAGCGCCGTCCCTGCATCGGGCTCATTCATCCCGGTCCGTCCCAGTCGCCGAGCGGCTCCGGGTTCGCTCCGGCCTCGGGTCCAATTCCCCGGGCAGGGGCCAGGTCAGCTCCGCCGCCAGCAGCAGCGCCGCCGGGAACAGGTGCAGCAGCAGCCGATCGGGGATCACGGTGGTGTAGAGCACCGCCAGATCCCAGGGCGTGACCAGCAGGATCAGGAAGTAAAGCGACAGGCCGCCCGACAGGAACAGCAGCAGGGGCAGGCCGGGATGGTTCCACAGGGCCCGCGGCCGGCGCAGCAGCCACCACAGCGGCGCGCCGAGGCACAGGGGCCAGAGCAGGTTCCAGCGCAGCAGGTGCACGAAGCTGGTCACGAAACCGAGCAGCACCACCGGGGCGCGGGCCAGGCCGTCGGCCAGGTTTGCCGGCGCCAGGTTGTCGCTGCCGGCGCCCGGCAGGGGCGGGCCGAGGCCGAGCATGCCCAGCACCGCGCGCGGATAGTCCTCGTCGATCGAGGGGATCCGGCCGCGCCAGGCCAGCCAGGGCAGGGTCAGTAACAGGCAGGGCAGGGCCGCGAGCGCCAGGCGGCGGGAGGCCGCGGCGAGGCCGGGCCGTAGCACCAGGAGCTGCCGCAGGGCGAAGGCCAGGATCGCCAGCGCGGCCAGGGGCAGGCCCTCGTTCTTGGCCAGGCAGGCGCCGCCGAGGCACAGCCCGCCGAGCGCCAGGCGCGCGGCGCCGACGCCGCCCCCGGCCAGGCACAGGCCCGCGGCGCACAGGGCGCCCACCGGCAGGTCGCCGGCGCCGTCCAGGACCCAGCCGTCCGGCAGGAAGCCGGCCCCGCTGAAGAAGGCCCGCAGGTTGTCGGCCAAGAGCCCGAAGGAGAAGTTCCAGCTGGCGAGGAACTGCGCCTCGCTGGGCCCCTGGCCCAGGTCCGAGCGCCAATCGACGTATTCGAACGGCGTGCGCGTGTAGTACAGGATCGGCAGCGACAGCCAGGCCACGGCCGCCAGGCCCGCGATCGTGCGGCCGCGCTGGCGCAGGCGGCCGTAGAACAGCAGCGCGGGCAGCCAGGCGTACAGCGCGAACAGGGGCCGCGTGGCGTCGCGGTCCAAGCTGCCGTGCGCCCACCCGACGATGGCGTGCAGCACCGGCAGACCCGGCGGGTAGTTGGGGTGGGTCATCACCCGCCCGAGGCGCGCGTATTCGGGACGATCCGCGGGCACCGCCAGGAAGGCCTCCTCGGCGAAGCCCTCGTGGTAGAGCACGGAGCCCTTGTAGGCGAAGTGGTAGAGCGGATCGAACACGTGCATCGGCATGGCCGAGGCGTAGAACAGCGCGAAGCCGCCCAGCGCCACGGCCAGGGCCCCGAGGGCGCGGGCCGGCCAGCCGCCGCCGGGCGCCGCGGGCTCGCGCGGCGCGGCCCCGCGGCCGGCGAAGTCGAGGGCCGCGCAGGCGCCCAAGGCCAAAAGGCCCAGGCCCACGAAGGCGCGGCCCTCGGCGCGCTCGAGCGGCCCCAGGGCGAAGATCAGCGCGCAGGCCAGGGCCGGCCCCAGGGACAAGCCGGCGGCCAGGATCGCGCCGCCGCGCTCGAAACCGCGCGGCAGCGGGCTCCTCAGGGCCCATTCGGCGAGCCGCACCGCCAGCCAGCCGTAGCCGACCAAAGCCAGGGCCGCCGCGAGGCCTCCCAGGGTCAGCACGGCCGACCTCCCGCCGTTCGCCGGTCGAGGCCCCGGGCCGCCGCTGTTGATCGAGCAGGGCGCGGGTACAGGGCCCGACGGCGGGCGAACCGCGGCGCTTCCAGCCTGCGACCCGCTACGCGGCTCTCAAAAACCACCGGAGACCTCCTCGGAATCGTCCTCGGCGACCGGCGTGCGCCCGCGCAGGATGCCGGCCGGAGCCAGCGCCACGGGCTGCCAGCCGCCCGCATCGCGGCGCTGGAACTCGAGCGCCTCGAGCTTCCACTGGGCGGCCACCGGATAGCGCAGGCGCCAGCCGATCTCGAGGGCATCCACGGCCTCGAGCAGGCCGAGGTTTTCCGCAAAATCGAGCGTGCGCAGGTTGGCCTCCAGCCAGCGCGGATAATCGACCAGCGTGCCGCTGGCCAGCAGCGGCTCGCGCACGAAGACCCGGCGCGGGTGCAGCTCGAGGTTCAGGTACAGGAACCAGCGCGCGCTGCCGGCTTCGGTCTTGATCTCGCTGGGCTCCACCAGGATGCGCGCATCGGGGGGCGTGGCGCGGCGCACGCGCTCGCAGAACTCCTGGAAGGCCGGCCGGAAGTGCTTCGAGCCGCCGATCGTCAGCCGGCGCTCGAGCGGCGACTTGCCGAAGCGCACCTCCAAGTAGCCGCGGGTGAAGCGCCAGGCGAAGCCGACCAGCGGCAGGAGTCCGAGCAGGGACAGGAGCCAGAGGGCCGACAGGCCGAGCGCAGCGCGCGGCCGGGGGGACGCTTGGCCCGCCGAGGTGGAGGCGGGATCCGACATGGTTGGACGCAGAGCATCGCCGCTGGCGGGCTCGCTGATCAATCCTGCTTCGGCTCGGCGTCCCGGGGCGCCGGCTGGGCTTGCTCCGGAGCCAGGTAGCCGGCCGCTTCCAAGGCCGAGCGCAGCCCCTCCGGCAGCGGACCGTCGTCCGCGGCGGCGCGGACTCTGGCCAGCTCGGCGGCGTGCGCCTCCAGGTCGGCGACGAAACGGGCGCCGCGCGCCGCGCGCGGATCGCTGTCGGGGCGGCCCGAGCCGAGCTTGGGCGGGTGGCTCGGACCCTGCTCCGCGGGGTCCTTGCGCAGGTCGTAGAGCGATCGGCGCCCGCTGGGGCGGTCTTCGGTGTATTCGAAGGCCTCCGCGCGCATCCCGAGCTGCGTCAGGCCGAAGGCGCCCAGGCTGAGCTCGATCGGCAGCTCCCGCGGCCTCCCCGCGGCCCCCTGCAGCAGCGGCGTCAGATCCTGCCCGTCCATGGCGGTCCCCTCGACCGGCACCCCGGCCAGCGCCAACAGCGTGGGGGCCCCGTCGATCAGCGAGACCAGCTGCGGGACGCGCAGGCCCGCCGGCAGCACGCCGGGATAGCGCCGCAGCAGCGGCACGCGCAGCACCTCCTCGAACAGCGTCCAGCGATGCCCGTAGCGCAGGTGTTCGCCGAACTCCTCGCCATGGTCGGAACACACCGCCAGCAGCAGGCCGCGCCCGCGCTCCCCGGCGGCCCTGGCGGCCAGCAGGGTCTCGATGTGCTCGTCGGTGGCGTGGATCTCGGCGTCGTACAGCGAAAGCCAGCGCAGGCGCTCCTCCTCGCTCGGCGGCGCGTCGCTCAAACGATGGAATTCGAGCCCCAGCTCGGGCCCCAGATAGCGCGGATGGAACAGGTCGTGCTCCGCCGGCCGCAGATAGTCGTAGTGCACGTCCCTGAAAGGCAGGAAGCCGAACCAGGGCTGCTCGGCATGCAGGGCGCCGAGTTCGCCGCGGAAGGCCTCCACCAGCGCGGGCCCGGTGACCGTGCGGTGGGAGGCGATCTGCAGCGCGCGCAGGGCCGCAGGATCCCCAGCGGCCAGGGTCTCTTCGGCGGCGCCGAAGCCCTCGGAGCAGTCGGCGTAGGTGTCGAATCCGCGCCCGAAGCCGAAGAACGGATGCAGGTTCGGGCCGGACCAGGCCCCGAAGGTGCGATAGCCGCCGGAGGCGAAGCGCTGCGCCAGCAGCACCACGTCGGCGGGGATCCGCTGGGGCAGGTCGCGCACCCCGTGGTTTTGGTCGCACAGGCCGGAAAGCAGACTGACGTGGGCGGGCAGCGTCCAGGAGGTGGTCGAGATGGCCTGCTCGAACAGGACCCCCTCGGCGGCCACCAGGCGATCGAGGTTCGGAGTCGTGGAGAGGTCTCGACGGGTGGGGCTGCGGTAGCCGTAGGCGCCCACGTGGTCGGCGCGCAGGGAGTCGATGCTGATCAGCAGCACGTCCGGCGACTTGGCCGGCGGAGCGCAGCCGGCGGCGGCCAGGGCCGCGCCGAGGGCGCCGGCCCGGGCGCTGCGCAGGGGGGGGCGGCGCGTGGGGCGTGGGGCGCGTGGGGGGCGGGCAGG